>JAZOBY010000043.1:0-44253 GCA_045596215.1 Faecousia sp. | reverse complement strand
GGGGTTGAAGTTCTTGGGAACGGCGCCGCCGACCACTTCGACATCGAAGATCAGCTCATCCTGCTCCTCCTGAGGCTCAAAGCGCACCCAGACATCACCGAACTGGCCGGAACCACCGGTCTGCTTCTTATGACGGCCGTGGGCTTCTACGGTCTTCTTGATCTTTTCACGGTAAGCAACCTTAGCGGGCAGCAGAACTGCATCCACGCCAAAGCGGCTCTTCAACTTTGCAACCAAAACGTCCAACTGCTGATCGCCTGCACCGGACAGAACCAGCTGATGGGTCTCAGCATTGTTCACCAGAGTGAAGGAGGGATCTTCTTCGTTCAGGCGGTTCAGGCCGGCACCGACCTTTTCTTCCTGACCCTTGGTCTTGGGAGCAATGGCCATGGAGTAGCAGGGATCTGCATAGGGGATGCCCTTCAAGGAGACCACTTTGCGGGGATCACACAGGGTATCGCCGGTCTTTACCTTGTCCATCTTGCCGATGGCACCGATATCGCCGCAAGCCAGCACCTTAACTTCGGTATTCTTCTTGCCGCACATGGTATACAGACGGCCCAGCTTTTCGGTTTCGCCGGTACGGGCATTGACCAAAGTGGTATCGGAAGTAATTTCACCGGACAGAACCTTGATGAAGGAGTACTTGCCGTACTGATCAGACACGGTCTTCCAGACAAATGCAGCAGGAACGCCGCCGGGAGAAACCACGAATTCCTCGGTAGTTCCGTCAGTCAGAGTAGCCTTGTGGTAGTTGCCCTCAACAGGGTTGGGGAGCAGGTCGATATTCTGATCCATCAGCATCAGGCTGCCCAGGCAGTTCACACCGGAGCCGCACACCACGGGGAACAAGCTCAGGTCAGAAACGCCCTGATGCAGACCCTTGATCATTTCAGCATAAGTGAAGTCGTCGCCCTCGAAGAAACGATCCATCAGAGCCTCGTCAGTCTCCGCAACGGCTTCCTTCAAAGCGTCGTTGAATTCTTCAATAACGGCCAACTTGTCATCGGGAACCTGGATCTCAACCCGCTTCAGATTCTGCATCTCGTATGCACGCTTATTCAACACATCGATGATGCCGGTTACCTTCTTGGAAGCGTCCCAAATGGGAACTACCACAGGAGCGATCTTGTTGCCGTACTTGGCACGCAGAGCATCGAAAGTGGCGTTGTAATCGGAATGGTCTTCGTCCACCTTAGAGATGTAAACAAAGCGGGGCATGTTCCGCTCTTCACAATACTTCCAAGCCTTCTCAAAGCCGACAGTAATGCCGTCCTTGGCAGAGCATACCAAAATGGCAGCGTCGGCAGCACGCAGTGCTTCCACGACAGCACCGGAAAAGTCAAAGCCACCGGGGGTGTCCAACAGGTTGATCTTGGTGTTTTTATATTCCAGGGGAACGACCGCAGTAGAAATAGAAATATTGCGGCGAATCTCCTCGGGATCAAAGTCACAAACGGTGTTGCCGTCGGCATTTTTGCCCATACGGTCGATGGCACCGGTCATGTAAAGCAGGCTCTCTGCCAGAGCAGTCTTGCCGCTGCCGCTGTGGCCCAGCAAGCAAATGTTTCGGATCGCGTTAGCTGTGTACATAATTCAAATCTCCTTTCGGTTGGTGCAATGCACCACATGAAGACATTATACACGAAACGCACGCGGTTTTCAATGCCTTTTTTCGTCAAGTTGCAAAATTGTTCAAAATGCCGATGGACATTTGTTTTTCTAGACAAAACATACAAAAATTATCATGATTTTGGACAGAAAATCCCGGCAACCGAGGTTGCCGGGTTGTGCATTATACAAATCTTGTCCACTCTGTAATGAGCAGGCCGGGGATCATCCAGACCAGTTCGTACAGCAGAAGGTTTTCTGGGGTCACCAGATATTCCGCATGGACCACCGATAGGGCAAGCATGACCAGCAGGCCCAAAATGCCGCCGATCATCTGTACCGCCACACCGGCAACACAGGAAGAACGCAATGTCCGGGCTCCGGTCACGGCATAAGCCGCACCTGCCAGCCCCTCCTGGGTGGTCAATGCCGCTACAACCGAATCCTCTCCCACTTGGCGGGCTTCCAGTCCCTTGCGGATCTTCCGCTCCGGAAATGCCATCTTACGGGTATTCACACCGAATTTGTCCGCAATAAATGCTTCCGTCAGCATGAAGTCACCGGATACGATCACCGGGGTCAATTTGCGGTAAGCACACAAGGTGGTGAGTCCCAACGCCGCAGACTTGGTCTTGGTATAACTGATGGCGAACACACCGTTGAGCACGCCATCGACCGCGGCATAGACAGCATTGCTGAGCTTTGCCCGCTCCGGCATTTCCACATTCATTTCCTTCATGAATGACCAGGTGCCCACCAGTACCGTTTCGCCGTTGACAATGCCACCGATGCCGCCGTTGGGATAATGCCGCAAGGTCTCCACTTCAAAATGATATCCGTTGCGGCTTTCCAGCAGCTGACTGAACAGAGGAGCCAGTCCTCCCCCATCCGCCACCATCACAGCAGCACTGTATGCCACTACCTGATCGGGATTTCGGCTTCCGTAGAATTTGACACCGTTCATTTTCACAGAACCGGAGGGGAACAAATCCTCGCTGCTTAACGGAAATGCCATTCTGTTATTCAGTGCAGAAACGCCCTGCCAGCCGCACAAAACCGTTCCCAGTTTGTGCATCCGTCGCTCCAAAATGGCAATGGGCCGGGAAACCGCAATGTACGCTGTCGCCGGAACGGCTACCAGCAGTGCCGCACTGAACAGTCTCACACCTGTGACAATTCCGCTCAACACACCGGCAGTAATGCCGATGGCCAAGCTCAAAAACAGGGCAATCAGTGCATATGTATTCAGCGTGCGTTCAGGACCGGCGGGCGTGCGGTAGGTGTCCATGAAATCTTCCACCTGACCCTCACCCCGGAGGATTCCGGGATTGCCGTTATACATATCCTCTTCCACCGCAACGCTGTCCAAGCGAATCGCTTTACGCATGGTATCCATTTGTCCCATTTCTGTGTTGCGGTTTTGGTAAGCACACCACAGCGACATGGTCATATTCAAGCTAAACGGTGCACAGCAAGGCACCCGCACCTGACTCAGGCAAAGAATTCCGTCCGCAACGCAAGCCACAAGACTGAACAGCAACAATGTGTTAAGGGAAAACCGGCGTTTGATCAGATCTCCGAACCCTTCCATCAGCTGATAACTTCCAAACAAAGCCGCCAACAGCATTCCCAAAAGCTGCCCAAAAACCAGCAGCCGCATACGGTCTTCCGGTACAACGCCCATGGCGTGCATGACCGCGGTGATTGCGGACAACAGAGCCACCAAACCGCAGGCAAAGATTGCCGTCTGCAATTTGCCCAATCCCCGCTCCGCCAGTTGATAGTACCGTTTTTCCGGACCGGCAATCAGCTTCTTTTTCAGCTCCCGCAAGCGGGATTTGGGGCGAAACACAATGGGCTCCGGGGGGACGTATTCCCCCATTGGATCGTCATATTCCGGTTCCCATTCCTGGGAATAGGGCTCCGTCTTTGGTTCTTCGGGAGGAACAAAGACCGGTGCCGGCGGTTCTTCCGCCTGCCCAACCGGTGTAAAGGCAATGGTCTGATCCGGAACCGCCGTCTGCTCTTTTACTGCTTTGGTGATCTCATTCAAACGGACTGTATCCTGAGGCATTGCCGGGGGAATATGCTCTCTGTGAGCCGGCTTTCCGTCCCATACCAGAACATCGTCCTCAACGGATTCACCGAATTCCTGCTCGAAGGACCCTTCATCCGGCACGTCGCCGCTGAATTCCTTGACAATGTCATCAATATCCAGTTCCGAAGTGTCCTTTTTCCATTGTTCCATTGTCATGCCTCCTTCCGGTTATCCGATACGCTGACGCACCGCCTCATACAAAAGGATGGATGCCGCCGCAGACGCATTCAACGACGAGATCCGCCCACGCATGGGGATATTTACCGTCACGTCACAGTTTTTCCGCACCAAGGTGCTCATGCCATCTCCCTCGTTGCCGATCACGATAGCCGCAGGGCCTGTCAGATCTGCTTTATACATGGGAATGGAGCCTTCCGCGGCCGTACCGAAAATCCAAACGCCCTTTTCTTTCAGCTCAGCGATGGCCTGGTTGATGTTGGTGACTCTTGCCACCTTCATGTACTCCACCGCACCGGCGGAAGCCTTGGCCACCGTTGCCGTCAGGCCTACGCTACGCCGCTTGGGAATGATCACACCGTGGGCACCGGCACATTCTGCCGAACGCATGATGGCACCCAAATTGTGGGGATCTGTCAATTCGTCGCAAATAACGATCAAAGCGTTTTCTCCCCGGGATGCAGCTTCTTCCAGAATATCGTCAATGGTGCAGTATTCATGGGCGGCGGCCAGGGTGATCACGCCCTGGTGGGCCTTGGTAAAGCTCATGGCATCCAATTTCCGGCGGTCAACGGGCACAACGACCGCCCCGGCTTCTTTGGCTTCCGCCGCCAGCCGTTGCAGTCCACGGTCCGTTTCCCCGGATGCAATAAACACTTTATCAATGGTGCGTCCGCTACGCAGTGCCTCCTGC
Source organism: Faecousia sp. (assembly GCA_045596215.1). GTDB lineage: Bacteria > Bacillota > Clostridia > Oscillospirales > Oscillospiraceae > Faecousia. The sequence continues at coordinate 39,673 of JAZOBY010000043.1, read as the reverse complement.
AAGGCGTTTCTGCCCTCCAGCTGGCCTTCTATCTCTTCTGCCGGTGCTGTATTGGGACGCTTGTTGAATCGTTTTGAATCACGTCTGTCGTTCATGGCATTCCTCTCCAAATGTCACTAAAGATATGACCATTATAACAGATTATCCATTCCTGCACAACTGATTTTTCTGAAAAATTCCCCTTTTCCCGGAAGTTTACAGAAAATTTACCCTATAATCACGAAACATTCATTGCCCTCCGCGGAAAAATATGATATGATGGTACAAAATCTGGCCCAAGGAGGCACGAAAATGGAGCAAAAAGGAAATAATCCTCAAAATAACAAGCCGGGAAATGACAAGCGTTCCAAAGGAAGTATTTGGGTCTCGCTGATCATTGCCATCGCCCTCGTTGTGGTGATCGGCACGGTCTATAACATCATTGCCGGCAGTCAGTACACCCAGACCAAGTATTCCGATTTTCTGGAAGCCATTGAAGACAACAATCTGGAAGAAGTACAGCTGCAATATGACCGGATCATCTATCTGACCAAGGAAGAAGCGGCCAAGCCCGCCGCGGAACAAAAGGCCTGTTTCACCGGTCTGCCCACAGGCGATAAGATGGCACTGGTGGAAAAGCTGCACGAAATGGGCGTAGAAGTGGATCAGGAGATTGTGGAAGACAACTCCATGATCATGATGATCCTGTACTACGCACTGATGATCGGCGTTTTGTTCTTCGTCATGCGGATGATCACCCGTCGGATGACCGGTGAGGGTGCTATGGGCGGTTTTGGCCACAGCAAGGCCAAAATGTATATGGAAAAGGAAACCGGCGTTACCTTTAACGATGTCGCCGGACAGGATGAAGCCAAGGAATCCTTGCAGGAGATCATCGATTTTCTCCACAATCCCAAGAAGTACACCGACATTGGTGCAAAGATGCCCAAGGGTGCTTTGCTGGTGGGTTCTCCCGGTACGGGTAAGACTTTGATTGCCAAGGCCGTTGCCGGCGAAGCGGGTGTCCCCTTCTTCTCCATCTCCGGCTCGGACTTTGAAGAAATGTTCGTAGGCGTGGGTGCCAGCCGTGTCCGGGATCTGTTCCAACAGGCCACCAAGGTTGCCCCCTCCATTGTATTTATCGATGAGATCGACGCGGTGGGCCGCTCCCGGGATTCCCGGTTCGGCAATAACGATCAGACCCTCAATCAGCTTTTGGGTGAATTGGACGGATTTGATTCTTCCAAGGGTGTTGTGATTTTGGCCGCCACCAACCGTCCCGAAATCTTGGATAAAGCACTTCTGCGTGCCGGCCGTTTTGACCGCCGAATCGTGGTGGATCGGCCCAATCTGCAAGGCCGTTGGGACACCCTGAAAGTGCATACCCGGAAGATCAAGTTGGCAGAAGATGTGGATTTGAAAAAAATCGCCCAGGCCACTGCCGGTGCGGTGGGTGCGGATCTTGCAAATCTGGTAAACGAAGCCGCTCTGCGTGCCGTCCGTCAGGGCCGTCAGATGGTCAACCAGGAAGACCTGTTGGTATCCTTTGAAACCGTAATTGCCGGTACAGAAAAGAAAAACACTGTCCTGGGCGAGACAGAAAAGAGAATGGTTGCTTACCATGAAGTGGGTCATGCCCTGATTTCCGCTCTGGAAAAGCATGACACCCCCGTTTCCAAAATCACCATCGTCCCCCACACCGAAGGTGCATTGGGTTACACCCTGTACCTGCCGGAAGAGGAAAAATACCTCTCTACCAAGGAAGAATTGTTGGTACAACTGCGATCCCTTCTGGGCGGCCGTGCCGCAGAACAACTGGTATTTGGCACTATGACCACCGGAGCTGCAAATGACATCCAGCGTGCTACCGCCCTGGCCCGGAATATGGTTGCCCTGTACGGCATGAGCGAAGAGCTGGGCCTCATGGCCCCGGCCAGCATTACCAATCAATATCTGGAAGGCCAGGCACAGTTGGATTGCTCCCCTGCTACTGCCGCAACCATTGATTCCACTGTGCAACGGATCTTGAAAGAATGCTTTGCGGATGCAACCCGGATCCTCACGGAAAACCGGGAGCTGCTGAACGAAATTTCTGAATATCTGCTGGTCAAGGAAACCATCACCGGCGAAACTCTGATGGCCTTTATCGATCCGGAGAAAAAGGCAGAACTCATGGCACGGGAAGCGGAAGAAAAAGCAGCGGAAGAAGCTGCCGCTAAGGCCGCGGAAGAAGCTGCCACCGCAGAAGCCGCCAAGGAAGAGAATTCCACCGAAGAAACCGTCGACGAGGAAACTCCCGATGAGGAATCCGCGGAAGAAGAACCTGCTGAGGAAGAACCCACCGAAGAGGAAAATTCCGAAGAAGAATCTGCCGAAGAATAAGCCTCCCCTACTATATGCAAAAATGCGCCGAGCAATCGGCGCATTACTTTTTTCTGTATTTATCCGGGATGTCCAAAAGATAATCCGCAGATACTTTGAAATAATGACAAAAAGCCACGATATCCCCCACACTGGGCTCATATTTACCGCATTCGATATAGGAGATCTTCCGCTGAGTCATATGCACCGCCTCCCCCAGTTGGGTTTGGTTCATGTCCGCATCCTCACGCAGATTCCGTATTTTTTCGCCAAAGGTTAATTTCATATTATCACCTCTGACTGCATTGTAACCTAGAAAGAAACTATCTATTGACTTTTAGATATTAAACGTCTATAATCGCATTATTAGGATACACTTCCTATGAAATTAACAGAAAGAAGGAAATAATATGAAACGAATGATAGCAATTTTCCTGTTACTCACTTTGTCTCTGAGCATGTGGGGATGCAGTAGCAATCCAACCTCCACCACACAACCAAACCAACAACCTAACAGGCCAAATTCTTCTGCATCGAACCAGCGTCCCAACAATAATAACAGCAGCAACAATAATTCTTCCACTAAGATTGATCCTAATGGTTTTAGCAGTTTGGAGAGCCTCGTGAATTTCTATCTTGCTTACGAAGTTACATATACAGCAAGCAAAAGTCAAGTGTGGAAGATTTATGCCGAAAAAACTTGGGAAATATATGAAGATCACTATGGCGAAGGTTTTGAACAGCTTTACTCAAAGTACTTAGATAAAAAAACGAAACAGCGTCCCTCTATGGAAGCATGTTATGGAACGAATTACAGAGCTACATTTGAAATTATTGATTTAGAGGAAAATATGCAAGAACTTGATATAAACGAAAAACAACAAGCACTGGAAATATACGGTATTGAGTTGACAAAAATAAATAATTGTATGGTAACTGTTTCCATTACAATTACAGGTGAGTTACAACAAATAACTTACCAGATAGATATTCCTTGCAAGAAAGTAGGTAACAAATGGTATTTGGGGTAAAAACACCCTTTCCCCGGGCCTGCCGGTTTATCGGCAGGCTCTTTTTTTGCTTTTCTTTCAACCAAATTTGTGGTATAATGGTGAAAAATCAACCAAAGGAGTCACTTATGCTTTCCATTGCTGAAATACTGTCCCAGGAGTTGGGGCAAAAACTTACCTATGTCCAAAATGTTATTGACCTCATGGACGAGGGCAACACCATTCCCTTTATCGCCCGTTACCGCAAGGAAATGCACGGTGCCATGGACGATACTGTTTTGCGGAATTTAGAGACCCGCCTGACCTATCTGCGGAATCTGCAGGCTCGCCGGGATGAAGTGAAAAACTCCATTGAAAACCAAGGAAAACTGACGGAAGAGCTGGCCACAGCCATTGACAACGCCGCCACTTTGGCCGAGGTGGAAGATCTGTACCGCCCCTATAAACAAAAACGCCGCACACGGGCATCCATCGCCCGGGAAAAGGGCTTGGAGCCCTTGGCACAGGCCATTTTCGCCCAGGACGGACAGGATCCCACCGCATTGGCCGCAGCCTATATAGACCCGGAAAAAGGTGTGGAATCCGTGGAAGATGCCCTTGCCGGTGCATCGGATATCATTGCTGAAGATCTTTCCGACGATGCGGCGATCCGCAAAAAACTGCGGGATCTTGTGATGCGTCGAGGCATTTTCACCTGTAAGGCGGAGGATGCGGAAACGGATACAGTTTACCGTCTGTACTACGATTTCAGTACGCCCATTTCTCGGCTGCTGGATCATCAGATCCTGGCCATGAACCGGGGCGAAAAAGAGGGCATTTTGAAACCCAATGTGACCCTTCCCGGCAACGAGGGTGCGGCTCTGGTTTGTCGGGCCGCATTGAAGCCCACCGCCATCATCTCCGCCTTCGTCCGTGCCGCGGCAGAGGATGCTTATGAACGCCTCATCTTCCCTTCCATCCAGCGGGAAATCCGCTCTGAGCTTTCCGAGCGGGCCTATAACGGTGCAATTCACAACTTCGCCTTGAATCTGAAACCCCTTCTGATGCAGCCCCCTGTTAAGGGCTTTGTCACCATGGGTCTGGACCCCGGATACCGCAACGGCTGTAAGGTGGCTGTGGTGGATGCCACAGGCAAGGTGCTGGACACCGCCGTGGTCTATCCCACATTCAGCGAAAAGAAAAAGCAGGAAGCCATTGCCATCCTGTCCGTGTTGATGAAAAACCATAAGGTGCAACACATTGCCATCGGCAACGGCACCGCCTCCCGGGAGACGGAAGCCATGACTGTGGAGCTATTGCACAGCTTCCCCGAAGCCAGTTACATGATCGTTAACGAGGCCGGTGCTTCCGTGTACTCTGCCTCTCCCCTGGCTGCTGAGGAATTCCCGGATTACGACGTGAATCTTCGTTCTGCTGTATCCATCGCACGCCGTCTGCAAGACCCCCTGGCAGAACTGGTCAAGATCGACCCCAAGGCTATTGGTGTTGGTCAGTATCAGCATGACTGCCCGCAAAAGGAACTGGGTGCCGCGTTGGGAAGCGTGGTGGAAGATTGCGTCAACGCTGTGGGTGTGGATGTAAATACTGCCTCCCGCAGTCTTTTGGAGCAGGTAGCCGGACTGAACAGCACCACATCCAAAAACATTGTGGCATTCCGGGAAGAAAACGGCCCATTCAGCAGCCGTGCACAGCTGAAAAAAGTGCCCAAACTGGGACCCAAGGCCTTCCAGCAATGTGCCGGTTTCCTCCGGGTTCCGGAAAGCAAGGAAATGCTGGACAACTCCGGTGCCCACCCGGAATCCTCCGATGCCGCCAAGGAGCTTTTGGCCCTTTTGGGTAAGGACGACATGCAGTCTCTGCCGGCAAAATTAGAATCCTACGGCACAGCCAAGGCGGCACAGGAATGTGGCGTTGGCGAGCCCACCCTCATCGATATTGCCAAGGAGTTGTCCAAGCCCGGCCGGGACCCCCGGGACGAGCTGCCCGCACCCATCCTACGTAAGGATGTGCTGGACATGAAGAATCTGCTCCCCGGTATGGAGCTGACCGGCACGGTACGCAATGTCATTGATTTTGGCGTGTTTGTGGATATCGGTGTCCATCAGGACGGTTTGGTGCATATTTCTGAGGTGTGCAACCGCCGGCTGAAACATCCCAGTGAGGCCGTTAAAGTGGGCGATGTGGTCAAAGTCGTTGTTCTGAGTGTGGACCAGGAACGCCACCGCATCAGTCTGAGTATGAAACAGGCAAAGAAATAAAATCAAGGCGCACCGCTGCTTGGCGGTGCGCTGTTTTCTTGACATCAAATTCTCTTATTGTTATAATGGGTCACAGTTCCTCCCGGCTGCGAAGAAGCAATTCCGGAGATTTCATAGTCACGGTTGTGTTGGCCGGAATGGAACGGGTCACGAACGCATTCGCACCGATGACACAATCCTTTCCGATCACCGTTTCGCCGCCCAATATGGTGGCACCGGCATAAAGTGTCACGCCATCTTCAATGGTGGGATGCCGTTTCACGCCGGACAGGCTCTGACCGCCCCGGGTAGAAAGGCCACCCAAGGTCACACCCTGATACAGTTTCACATGATTGCCGATGACAGTGGTCTGACCAACCACGATACCCGTACCATGGTCGATAAAGAAATGCGAGCCAATGGTGGCACCGGGGTGAATGTCGATACCGGTGGTGCTGTGGGCCGTTTCCGTCATCATACGGGGAATCAGCGGCACATTCAGCAGGTACAGTTCGTGGGCCAGCCGATATACCGTAATGGCATAGATACCGGGATAGGCCAAAACGATCTCATCATATCCGGTAGCTGCCGGGTCGCCGTCAAAAGCGGCTTGCAGATCTGTTTCCACCACAGCACGCACCGCAGGAATGCGGTTCAAAAACGCCTTACACAGGGAATCCGCCTGCTCCTTGGGGCAGACCTTGGACAACTGGCTGTACAGCTCCGCATAAACCTTTGGAATTTTCTCATCCAGCTTGGTTTCCGCTACCTGGAAGAATACCATTTCATGAAGCTGGGCTAAAATACTCTTGACAGCAGTACGGTCCGGAAACCGCTCCCACTGGATGGTATCCATCAGCCGCTGTTTGTGATAATCCTTGCGGATAGCATCTGTCAGTTGTTGCATATCTATCACTCCTTTACCCTCGTCTTTTACTATGATAGTCAGTATAACATCTTTTTGCGCATTTTGAAAGGGGAATTTTCATGAATATCCATTCTTCTGCCACGAATTTGATTGGAAACACGCCTTTGCTCCGATATGACAACGAATATGGCACCATTTTGTGCAAAATTGAAGGCAAAAATCCCGGTGGCTCTGTGAAAGACCGGGTTGCCCTGTATATGATCGAAGATGCAGAAAAACAAGGTCTGCTGACCCCTGCTACCCAGATCATCGAGGCCACGTCCGGCAACACCGGCATCGGCCTGTGTGCCATCGCCGCCGCAAAGGGTTATTCCATGACCATCGTTATGCCCGATACCATGAGCGTGGAACGACGGATGCTCATGGCCGCTTACGGTGCCAAAGTCGTCCTCTCCCCCGGTAACGAGGGCATGAGCAGAGCCCTTGCGTTGGCTGCAAAGCTTGCAAAGGAAGCCGGAAACGCCTTTATTCCCGGTCAGTTTACCAATCCGGCCAATCCCAAGGCCCATTATGAGACCACCGGTCCGGAAATCTGGCGGGATACCGATGGAAAAGTAGACATTTTCGTAGCCGGTATCGGAACTGGCGGCACGGTCACCGGCGTAGGCCGGTACTTAAAAGAGCAAAACGCCAACATTCAAATTGTAGGCGTGGAACCTGCCAAATCCCCGGTTCTGTCCGGCGGCACGCCGGGTGCACATGGCATTCAGGGCATCGGTGCCGGCTTTATCCCGGAAGTGCTGGACCGCAGTATTCTGGACGAAGTCATTCCCGTTACCGACGAAGCCGCCTATGCAACCGCCCGCAATTACGCAGCTACGCAGGGCGTTTTGGTGGGCATCTCCTCCGGTGCAGCATTGTGGGCGGCGTTGGAAGTTGCCAAACGGCCGGAAAATGCGGGTAAGACCATCGTTACTTTGATGCCCGACTCCGGAGAGCGGTACTTGTCCACAGGATTGTATGAATAATCTGACAATTTGAATAAGCACCCCTGCTCCGAGGAGCAGGGGTGTTAAATTATGCAAATGTAGCTGTTATCACGATATCTGCCTCCGGAATATTCCATTCCTTCGCCGGATTCTTGGTTGTGAATACGATCTCCGCTGTAGCACCAGCAGGCAAATCAATGGAAACCGACGACGCACCCTCTTCCAGTACTACTACGGTAGGATATTCCTGCATGTCGCTGATTTGAATATTCAACACCACCGAGCTGGGATCGATACTCTTGATTTTCAGGGTCAGTGTAGCTGCCTTGTTCGCCTTGAAGGTATAGAAGGTTCCCTGGTCATTGCCGGCTGCACAGTGGATCTTGTTATCACCCAGCTTCAGCTCGCCGGGATTTTCCTGTGTGCCCTCAGCAAACTCGAATACCACATCAAAGGTTTTCTTGGAAGTGCCGGAGTTGCCAATCATAAGTTGCAGAGGCGTATAGCTGCCCCCGGATTTCATAGGAATTCGGATCACACCGTTACTGGGCTTATAGGTTGTTCCTTTATAAACCACATATGCATCCTCATCCGCAATACACAAGGTAGCTTCATTGATCGTTCGAATCAAGTAAACAAGCTTCTTCTCACCCATGCCTACCTCAACGGAGAAATCCACAAATCCATAGTGTGGCTCAGGGTCACCGGGATTGACCAATGTGCCATCGTAATTTGGCGTGGGATCGGGGGTTGGCGTGGGGGTAGGATCCGGATTGGGATTGGGATCGGGTGTAGGATCCGGATTGGGATTGGGATTGGGATCGGGTGTAGGATCAGGATCCGGATCCGGGTCAGGATCGGGGTTGGGGTTGGGATTATCTTCTACCACCGTCTGCTGATCCAATTGCACTGTAAATGTGACGGAAAGAGCGGGGTAATTGCCCTTGTCGTCGGCATTGGAGGACACCAGGATTTGTATCTCGTTGCCCTTTTTCACCGGGATGGACAGGACTGTTTTGCCGCTTTCTTCAACTGCGTCCTCTTCAAGGGTTTTCTGGACGCTGGTGCTCAAATTATACAGTGCCACATTGTAGCCGCTGTTCTTCTTTAAGCCGTTCAGAGTCAGAGTGCCGTCTTTATGTGCCGTATAGGTCAAATAGGTCCCCTGGGCGTTGCCCTCGGCTACCTCTACGCTGACCTGTCCCAACTCCAGAACCAGGGGATTCTCCATGGAGCCCTGGGGATAAGAGAAGCTGATCTTGTAGGTCTCTTCCTCGGTACCGGTATTGGTGAAGCACAGGGCAAAGGGTACGCTGGGCTCCGTGGTGGCAGGCAATTGCAGAGTGACCACGCCATCCACGCTCTCGGCGACAGTCTCGCCATAGGTTACCTTCAATGTCTGGCTGGTGGCACTTAGCACCATACCGGAAACCCGGTAGATATTGCAGTAGTAATCTTCGCCGGGCTTGACGGTGATCTCAATCTCCGTAACACCGGTAAACTCCTGGGGATTATCCTGATTCCCCTGCTCTGTGACAGGCCCTGCGGGAACATCTGTAATGCTTGCCAAAGTGCTTTGGACATAATCGTCAGCAGTGAAGTAAGCAAACACATCTTCAAAAACCTTGGTGCTGTCAATACCGCCGGTGTGAATCAGACCAACCGTTCCAAAACGGTCGATGACCATGGTGGTGGGATATGCCAAAGTCGCAATGGTATCCTTCCATGCCTCGTCGCCCTTGATCGTGGGGAAGGTCAAGCCATGCTCTGCAACAAACTCCGCAATAGCATCCTCGCTGTCGCCCTCGGGATTGATGGCCAGAACCTCAATTACATCGCTGTAATTGCCGTAAGCGGTATTCAGATACGGAAACTCCGCCTTGCAGGGATTGCAGTTTACAAACCACAAATTCACCACGACTGCCTTCTTGGTTTCCAGCAGCTTGGAGAGTGTGTGGGTATTACCGTTCGTATCAGTCACGGTAAAATCAAACATCACATCGCCCAGGGCAATTTTGCCCATCTGCTGACGCAGCTGAATCTCCAGAGCGACCTTCGTCTGGGTGGTGGTGATGGGATAGTTTTCCTGTGCCACATAACCCTCAGGAACCTTGTCCAGCACCGCTACACCGCCCACAGGAACCGGTTGGGAAATCGCCGCAATGCCCTGGGCATCGGTCTTGACATAGTCGATCATATCGGTCATGGCAGCATCTTTAAAGATGTACACGCCCACGCCTTCCAGGGCCTTGCCGCCCACAGACTTGACCTCTACGGTGCAGTCGGTCAAATCTGCGGTGGGTGTATCGGTTCCGTCGGGCAACAGGGTCACTAACAGGATCGCCGCCACCAACAAGATCACACCGCCAATGGTCAGGCCCAAATACAGCTTATTGCTAAAAAATTCTTTCATCTTCGTCATTTGCTATTTCCTCTCTCAGCCGACCCAGCAGCAGGCAAACATCCACGCAAGCTCCGGATTGCAGTCTTCAAAGATAAAATCAGGCGAATCGGAATCCCACCAGCCGTTGCAGCCGTTCTGGATCATGTAGATCAAATCATCCGTCAAGGGATAGACCCCCAGATCGGGATCCATGTTATCAAAATAACTTACCAAAATATCGGTGTAGTCCTCTTTCTTGACAAACTTGCCCTCTTCATCGTAGAAATAACTCCGAATCGGGGCACCGCCCATAGGACCATCACCCTGGATTACAGTCTGCAATGCCACATAGGGGGCACCCTTTGCCAGGTGGACATGAATCACAGGACCGTCCGCAGTGTCCAGATGGTAGTAGCCATCCGCTTCGTTAAAGACAAACTCATGCTTCGCTGTCTCGCTGGTAATATCCATATAGACCAGCGATTTGCCTGTGGGCACATTCAGCGTATAAGGTGCCAGCACAGCGGTAGTCTTATACTCTGTCCAGGGCTCATCGGCAACATTGTGCTCCGGTGCACCGGTACGTAGGATGGACAGAATACAGTTGGTATCTGTATCTATGCCGTCAATGCCGATCACATACACCGCACCGCCCAGGCTGGACTTGCTGATAGAGATGGAGACTGAATTATCCACCACTTCCAGTGCACTGAGGCTTTGAACAAAGTACGGTGAACCATAGTAGCCCAAGCTCAGTGCGGAATTGTCAACAGAAAACTTGTATGTACCCTCCTCTGTGGGAGTGAACAGGAAGTAATTTCTCACGCCTGCCTTTACAGGGACATAGGTGCCGCCCACACTAACCGGATAAGCCACATGCTCATTTCCGTCCACAAACAGAGCTGTTGTGTCCTCGCCGACCTTATTGGTCAGCTGCAGCTCTATGGATGTCTGATCCGCAGACAGCACCGCTGCCGCAGGATCATAGTAACTGGCATTGTCGCCGGTAAAGACCAGCTCCACGGTATAGTTGCCCTTTTCCAACTCCTTGGTAGCCACGCCGTTTGCGTCCACGCTCTGCATGGCAACCTGTGTGCCATCTTTCATAAACTTAACAATTACCCCGGTAGTATAAGGTACTCCCTGAGCATCGGTAACCTTTACCGAGTATGCAGCGTTGCCACCGGTTTCCGTGTTGGACTCACCGCAGGCAGCCAGCAACAGACTCAAGGCCATTACCAGCACCAGGAGCAGTGCAAAGTTTTTTTTCATACGTATATTTCCCCTTTCGTCGCCAGATTCCATTCATGCTTTTGATATTACTTGCCCAAATAGTCGTAGTAGTAGCACAGCTTCAGCCAGGATTGGTCAACGCCGGAGAATGTGTACTTATCCATCAGCTTTTGCAGAATTCCTGCCAGTTCCTCAGTGACCACAACGCAGCCGATTTCTTCCTTCGGGCCGGATGTAATCATCTTGGAGGCATATGCCTTGATTTTAGCGGTCTCGTTGCTGCCATTGCCGTGATACTTGCCGGCAAGTACATCGTCAAGCTGATATTCTTCTGCGTAGGCATCATAAGATTCGCCCCACGTATCCTTCAGATAAGCAATGGCTTTTTCCTGATCTCCGTTATACTTCTCTAAGATACCGAGAACATACAAATCCTCTTCGGTCTTACTAAAATCGAAACCGTTCAGATCGATCATACCCTTGATCTTGACTACCTTGCCATCCTCGTCCTTCTTGAGTGTACCGTCCTCGTTGTAGGCATTGACTGTGGTAATGGGAGAGCTGAAAATTCCGGTAATGCCGGTAAAGTCAACATAGATCTTGCTGCCCTTCTTGCCGTTACCCAGGTCATGATAGTAAATACCGTCATCACCCAGGACTGCCTTAATGCCGCCATGGATCACATGGTACATTGCGTCGCCGGTAGCATTGGAATCGTAAGTGAAGGGACCGGGAGATGCCAGACGGAAGTGCTGCAAGGAGCTTGCAATATACTCGATGTCATAGTAAATATAGCCCACTTCATAAGGATCCCAGAAGGCAATATCGATATAGTAGGATTTACCTGCTTCCATGTAGAAGACCATGGAAACTTCCTCGGGGTCATTAAACAAACGCTCATCCTGCACATAGACCATCAGCTGGTTATGATTCTCATCGAAGATCCATCCGTCAACACCGTGCTGGGTTTCATTCCGGGACGTGATGCGGTAAACACCGGACTTGGCGGGAACAAACTCTGCCAGCAGGCCTCTGGGCATAATCACCCGGTTATAGTAGAAATAGTTGCTCTTTACATTCTTGCCCAAGGTGGCAGTATATGCGGAGAAAGGAGCAAGGCCCTTGATGGGATCTTCCAGCTGGGTCTTGCCGGTACCGTATGTCTGGTAATACATACAGAATTTCAGCCATTCGTTGTTATCGGCCTCATCAAAGCCAACGATCTCGTCCACACGTTTCAGCAGCTCTGCCAGTTCCTTGTTGACGGTACAATAGCCGTTGAGGTTGGAATTGGAAGCGTAGTTGAAATAGGTAACCATTTCGTTGTACATATCCCGACCGTCGGCATCCGCATCACCGTTGAAGACGATGTCCCACAGAGTCTCTTCTTCGCTGAATTCGGTGTAGTCCATCATGCTCACCAACAGCAACGGGCCATTGGCGTTTCCTACATGATAATAACCGTCCTTTTTGTTGAAAACAATGTCAACATATGTATAGTCGAAACCATCCTCGGTGGTAGCTGCCTGACGGGGGATGTAGCTGGCCACATCAATCTTGGATGCATCCACAACCCGCATATTCTTAATGTACACCGTATCTTCGCCTACATTATCCGATTCATCTTTCAGATAGCACAGGGCGATTTCGTAGGTGCCATCCTCTACTGCGACCCACGGATAAGCAGACTTCCACTTTGCCTTCTCCTCATGGCCGGACATCTGATAAATATCCTCACCGTCCACAATAACCACCAGGGTATCTGCCGCCTGTTCGGAAGAAACGATATAGTCAAAGCCAATCGCCTGACCGGCCTTCAATGTCACATCCGCATAAAGAATCGCATAGGAGTTTTCCACACCGGTGTTGGATGCCTTCAGGCACTTGACGCCATCACGCTCGGTCAGAACGAAGGGCCAGGTGTATTCCGCACTTTCTCCTTCTTCCGCACGATAGGTAACTTCAATGTTGCCGCTGTTGATGGCGGCGGAAATATCCTCGCTGGAAGGCATTGTTTCGGTAGGCTTCGCGGCAGTCACCACGTCCGCCATGCCGTTTTCACAAAGCTTCTGCTGGTAATCCTCAGCGGAGAAATACCGGAACACGCTTTCAAATGGGTTCAGGCTGGTAACGCTGCCTGCCTCGATCAAACAGATCACACCGTAACGGTCAATCACAATAGAGGTGGGGAAACCGGTAACACCGAAGGTAGTGGGCCAGCTGTCATTGCACACCGCCATGGGAAAAGACAGCTTCATGCTCTCCTTATAAGCAGAAACAGACGCGTTATCATCGTAATAAGAGGGACTCATTGCGATGATCTCGATCTTGTCTTTGTACATCTGATAGGCTTCTTCCATATAGGGGAACTCGTTTGCACAGGGACCGCAGGTGCTGAACCAAAAATTCAGCATAACCATTTCTTTTTCCTTGAAAATCTCAGAAAGTGTCACGGTTTCGCCGGAGGGAGTGGTAACGCTGAAATCATACATCACATCGCCCAGACCCAGGCTCGCACCGGAAAGGCTCTCATCGGTGATCAGGGCGGAAGTCAGTGTAATCGCAGTTGTGGAATCGCTCAGAGTATAACTCTTTTGCAAATCATAGCCCTTGGGCACACCACGAAGCTCCATTGCGTAACTTTCGCTCTTGGGAAGCTGGAAGCTAACCATTCCCGCTGCGTCAGTCTGGCCGTAGTTGACCATATTGGTCAGGGAATCGTCCTGGTAGACATATACATCCAAACCGGACATAGCCATGCCGCCCTGGGTCTTTACGCTAACGGTATACATTGTTTGTTCACCGGTTTGCACACTGCCTGTGCTTTCCTGGCTGCCGGGTTGCTCATTGTTGCATCCTGCGGCCATAGACATCACTACGGCAAGCACCAACAACAAGGACAGCAGTCTCTTTGAAATCTTCATGGTTCTCCTCCTGTGCTTTAACACGCTTAGTTTACATAACGAAGGCGTTCTCTACGGCGAGCCGACCCGCAATGATCGGTTTTTTCCGTTTCATCCGTCATCAACGGACGAACATTTTGGTGCCATAGACACAACATCCTCATTTTAATGTATATATTATCATATTCTCCCCTATCCGTCAACCGATTTTTCCATTCCGGGTCTGTTCGGTCCTTATACAACAAAACAGAGGACTCCGGAAAAGAATCCTCTGTTTTGATTGAAACATTATCTCTTTACTCTTGCGTTGCCGCCCCAGACGCTCCAAACCACGTCCTCGTCAGCAGGCTGTGCATAGTCAGTCAGGAATGTGGTAGCCAGTGCACCGGAAGCCCAACCAAACTGGATCCACTTCTCGGATTCCCAACCTCTCAGGATGCCGTAGAGCATGCCACCGACGAAGCCGTCACCGCCGCCGATGCGGTCCAGAACGGTGATCCGGCGGGGCTCAACCACGTGCCACTCGTCGCCAGCCAGCATAATCGCACCCCACAGGTGAGAGTTGACGTTCTCGACCTGACGCAGAGTGGTGGCAAATACGGAAGCATTGGGGAACTGAGCCTTCACACGCTTGATCATCTCCTTGAAAGAGTCGATCTTGGCAGCGATGTCCTTGCCGCCAGCCTCGGGACCCTGAACGCCCAGGCACAGCTGGAAATCTTCCTCGTTACCGATGAGAATGTCAGCAACGGATGCGATCTCGGTAAAGATATCGTGCAGTTCCTGCTCACGGCCCTTCCAGAAGGAAGCACGGTAGTTCAGGTCGAAGGAGATCAAAGTGCCGTACTTCTTGGCAGCTCTTGCCAGTTCCAGGCAGAAGACGCTGGTGTCGTGAGACAGAGCACCGATCAGACCGGACAGGTGAAGGATGCCAACACCCTCCTGGCCGAAGATGCGGTCCAGGTCAAAGTCCTTGATATTCAGCGTACGGCCGACTTCACCGGCACGGTCATTGCAGACACGGGGGCCACGGGAGCCATAGCCAGAGTCAGCGATGTTGAACTGGTGGCGGTAGCCCCAGGGATCACCCTGCTCAACTTCCTTGCCTTCATAGTCCATACCGCGGGAACGCAGGTCACGCTTGATGAAATCAGCGATGGGGCTATCCTTGACGAAGGTGGTCAGCACCTTGGTGGGCAGGCCCAGATATGCGGAAATGGATGCAACATTGGTCTCAGCGGAGGTTGCCTGCAACATGAACATGTTGGAGGAGGCAACGGGCTGACCGTTGGGAGGGGTGATACGAACACCCATGGAAGTAGGAACGACCAGTGCATACTTGCAATTTTCACGAAGCTTCATAGTAAATTCCTCACTTTCTTGATTACACCACGTATTGGGTAGCCGCAGTGTCACCGCCGTGGCCGGTCCAGTTGGTGTGGAAGAACTGACCGCGGTCAGCATCGATACGCTCGTAGGTATGTGCACCGAAGTAATCACGCTGTGCCTGCAACAGGTTTGCCGGCAGGCGGTCACAACGATAGCCATCGTAGTAAGCCAGAGCGGAGGAGAATGCAGGAGTGGGCATACCGCTCATTGCACCCTGGGCAACAACCTTACGCCAGCCGGGCAGCAGATCGGCGATCTTCTTGGTGAAATAGGGATCCAGCAGCAGGTTGGTCAGTTCAGGATTTGCATCGAATGCATCCTTGATCTTGCCAAGGAATACGGAGCGAATGATACAACCGCCACGCCACATCAGTGCGATGCCGCCGTAGTTCAGGTTCCAGCCGTAGGTCTTGGCAGCGGCCTTCATCAGGGTGTAACCCTGTGCGTAGGAGACGATTTTGGAAGCCAGCAGAGCACAGCGGATGTTCTCGATCCACTCTGCCTTTTCCTCGGCAGTCAGCTGAGGAGCAGCTTCGGCTGCACCGGGCAGGACCTTGGAAGCGTTGACACGCTCGTCCTTCATAGCAGACAGGCAGCGGGCGAACACAGCCTCACCGATCAGAGTCAGGGGCACGCCCTCGTCCAGAGCGGCAATGCCGGTCCACTTACCGGTACCCTTCTGGCCAGCGGTGTCCAGGATCTTTTCCACGATGGGCTCGCCATCGGTATCCTTGTATGCCAGGATGTCACGGGTGATCTCGATTAGGTAGCTGTCCAGGTCGCCCTTCATCCAGTCGGCAAACACTTCGTGCATTTCGTCGTCGGACATGCCCAGCATATTCTTCATCAGGTGGTATGCTTCGCAGATCAGCTGCATATCGCCGTACTCGATGCCGTTGTGGACCATCTTAACGAAGTGGCCTGCACCGTTTTCGCCAACCCAGTCACAGCAGGGAGAGCCGTCCTCAACCTTGGCACAGATCGCTTGCAGCACATCCTTGACATAGGGCCATGCAGCGGGAGAACCGCCGGGCATCAGAGAAGGACCATTCAGTGCACCCTCTTCGCCGCCGGAAACACCGGTGCCGATGTACAGCTTGCCAGCAGCCTCAACGTAAGCGGTGCGGCGTACGGTATCGGGGAAATGGGAGTTGCCGCCGTCAATGATGATGTCGCCATCATCCAGCAGGGGCAGCAGAGCGTCAATAGTGGCATCCACAGCGGAGCCGGCCTTGATCATCATCATAATTTTGCGGGGCTTTTCAATGGAGGCGACCAGCTCTTCCATGGAGTAAGCACCGATGATGTTCTTACCAGCACCGCGACCTTCGACAAAGTTCTTAACTTTCTCGGTGGTGCGGTTGTACACTGCAACAGTGAAGCCCTTGGACTCCATGTTCAGTACCAGATTCTCGCCCATAACGGCAAGACCAATCAAACCAATATCAGCTTTTTTCATGTGTCATTCTCCTTGTTAATTTTAATTGGGTATTCCAAATTATCCGTAAATTTTGCGGTGACGTTCTCTAAGGCCCTCCAGCACGCTGTATGGGATTTCCAGGTTACCTTTGCCCTTGCCGATGGCGATGTGGGGCTTGTTGGCACCGTGATAATCCGTACCGCCGGAAATCACAAGACCCAGCTCCTTCGCCATTGCACGGTAACGCTGCTCCATATCCGGGGTATAGTCGGTGTAATAACCCTCAATACCGTCCAGGCCGTAGGGAATCAGGGATTTCAGGTATTCCCGCAGCTCGTCATCCGGCTTTTTGATCAGATGCAGATGGGCGGCAACCGCAATGCCACCAGCTTCGTGGATCAGGGAAACCGCTTCGGGACCGGTCAGTGCCTGCCGGTTAGAGTAGGCATAACAGCCGACGGAAAGATACTTGGAAAAGGCATCCTTCACAGATTCCGCATAGCCTTTTCGCACCATGATCTGTGCGAAATGAGCACGGCAAAGAACAGGATTGCCGTGTGCTTCTGCCCTTGCCTCTTCCATGGTGATGTGGAAGCCCTGCTCGTTGAGCTTGCGGCAGGTTTCTTCCTGCCGTTCGTCCCGAACCTGCAAGGCGTACGCCATTGTATCCTGCAGCTTTTTGTTGTGGATATCCACAAAATAACCCAAAATGTGCAGCTCCGTATCCGACTGGGCGGAAAGCTCCACCGCAGGAATCACCTCAACGCCCAAAGCATTGCCGGTATCGATGGCCTCCTGTACGCCGGTGATGCAATCGTGATCGGACAGTGCGATGGCAGCCAGTCCTGCTTCCTTTGCGGTGCGAACCACATCCGCAGGAGTCTGTGCACCGTCGCTGCACAGGGAATGGGTGTGTAAATCGATTGTCTTCACAGCCAGCTCCTTATTCGTCGCAGACCCACAAGCCCAGTGCAGGGTTGGAGATGTAGAAGATTTCCTCACCATCAACAGTGTTGAAGCCGTCTACCAGCTTAGTGGGATCGTACTTGGCGGCAGCCTCTTCATAAGGCATATAGTTGAAAGCCGCACCACGAACTTCTTCTTCCGTCAGCTTGCCGGCACAGTAGGTGATCTTGAAACGGCCGTCAGAAGAACCGTGGATCAGGTGTGCTGCCACAGAAAGATTCTCCCGCAGATCTTCGTTCTCTTCCACCAGCTTCAAAACATTCTCTCTGCCCACATAACCGTACTTGCGGATGAGACGGTCATTCTGCTCGTCCTCACCGAAGTGGGCAACTGCCGGAGCAAGCACGATCAGCTCACCGCCGTCGGCAATTGCCATACGGGTGCGGTAGATGGACTTGTTGCCAAGCCAAGTGCTCTTGAACTCACGGGGATCCAGGTAAACAACCACCTTGTCAAGACGCTTGCTCATATGGGTCAGGTTGATTTCCTGGCTCTTCTTAACAGCAGCCTCGAACTGCTTACGCTCAGTGCCGATGTACAGGCCGTGAATGGTCACATCGTCGCCCTTGTTGGTTGTGGTGGTCAGCACGTATACGAGGGGAACGTTGGAAAGGAAATGCTCCTGAGCATAGTCAAAAACACGACGCACAGGAGAGAAATCCTTGCCCATAATACGCTCCATGCCGTAGAAAGCACCCAGCATATGGGAGGAGTTGATCATGGAAGAACCACCGCAGCCGACGAAGATGTTCTTGCCGTAGTTGGCCATACCCACAACCTCGTGAGGTACGACCTGACCCACAGACAGAATCAAATCATAGCTGGGATCCATCAGACGCTTGTTCACTTCAACATCGATGCTGTTGTTCACAAGGCCCTCGGACACTTCGGAAACGAAAGACGCAGGCACTTCGCCGATCTTCACAACATCGTTACGCCAGTTGTGCACGATCATACGGTCAAAGGGTACGCCCTCACCAAAAAATGCCACCCATTCTTCCTTGGTCATGGGGACATGGGTACCCAAAGCGGGCATAATGTCCACCTGGCAGGTGTCTTTCAGTAATTCGTAGTAAATCGCCGTAATTTTGCCGGCACCGGAGTACATTCTGGTGTAGTCCGGGGGCAGGATCAGAACTTTTTTCAGTTTCCGCCCCTCCAGAGATTTTTTCAGCGCTTCCGCCAGCACGTCAGCGGGAATACCGTTTTCGTATTCGTAAATCATAAAACGCCTCTTTCCGGCTTTTTGCAAAGCCAAATTTATACGTAGTTAGTGTAGCACAGAACCGCCAAAAATGCAAGTACGTTATGCATTCTGCACATGATATATACACTTAATTGGGCAAATCTTCATTTTCATTACACAGCATTAAAAATCATGGTATAATGAAAAACTCGCACAAAGGTGTGTAGCTTAGATATTACAACTATTCCTGCCAAACAAGAACATAAGACCATTGCACCCGGGTGGGAGTTCGGGTATATGAATCCGGTCATACGTCTTTTGCCACATGCATCGGCGAAGACATATACGAAGAAGCAAGAGAACTTTCTTATTTCTCTTTTGATTTTGAAGGTTTCTAAACAAAAAGAGCAAAATTGTCCAAGTATATAGCATTTTCGTCCATTGCTTTATCCGTATTTCCATGGTATCATGGCAATTAGAAAGGAGTGGTCATTATGGAACCCATTAAAAAAATAGACATTCATGCTCACGCTAGCCCGAATAAAAACTTTCCTCCTGTTTTTGCTGGAGGTAAATCC
This sequence comes from Faecousia sp., assembly GCA_045596215.1. Classification (GTDB taxonomy): domain Bacteria; phylum Bacillota; class Clostridia; order Oscillospirales; family Oscillospiraceae; genus Faecousia. The sequence continues at coordinate 20,171 of JAZOBY010000043.1, read as the reverse complement.
CTAATCAATGCGTATGAACTTGTTGAACTCTATGATAAACTGAACATTGAAAAGGGCGTGTTACTTCCGCTCATTTCGTCTGAATCTCTTTCTGCTCCTGTCACATCTTTCGATTGTGCATGCTCGGCAGAAAAGTATCCGGATCGTTTGACATGGTTTTGTAACGTAGATCCCAGAGGATGCGGCAACCGCCCCGATGCCGACTTCACTCCCCTGTTGGAATACTACAAATCTCTGGGTGCAAAGGGTGTCGGTGAACTGACCGCACAGCTTTATACAGATGACCCCTATATGGATAATTTCTTCTCCCATTGTGCCGCCTGTGATATGCCTGTGACCATTCATATCGCACCCAGATTTGGCGGCCGCTACGGAATTGTGGACGAACGGGGTCTGCCGAGACTGGAGAAAATGCTGAAAAAGCATAAAAACTTAAAAATTCTGGGTCACTCTCAACCGTTCTGGGCAGAGATCAGTGCAGATGTAACCGCAGAAACCAGAGGCGGTTGTTCCACAGGAAAGGTTACAGAAGGCAGACTTGCCCAGCTGATGCGGGAATGCGAAAATCTTTATTGTGATATATCGGCAGGAAGCGGTTCCAAGGCATTTATGCGTGATCCTGAGTATACCGCAAAATTCATCGAAGAATTTTCCGATCGCATTTTGTATGGCTGCGATATTTGTCTGGTCGCCACTGCCAACTTTGCGTTCGAATTTGACGCATTTCTTACCAAAATGCGTGCAGACGGCATGATCAGCGAAGAGAATTACTACAAAATCGTGCGTGGAAACGCCATCAAACTGTTAAAACTTGAAGAAGAAAAATAACGGAGGTAAGCACAATGGGTAAGTTAGCCTTATTGGGCGGCGAACCTGTATTTACCGAGAAACCGCCCCAGGAGCTGTTCAAGTGGCCCATCATCACGCAAGAAGACAAGGACTACACCAAAAAGAAAGCATGATTTGTTTCGATATAAAGAGTCACCGGTTTATCCGGTGACTCTTTGCATTGTCTGTTCTTAAGAAATTCTTAATTTTATCTTTTCTGGTATATTTGTTATAATAGGGTCGAAAAATGGCAAATTGTGCATATTCAGGAGGTCACCTATTATGGAACTTTGGTCACCCGAACACATCAAAACCCTTCTCCCCGCCCTCGTCGTTATGCTCCTTGTGAGCATCGCTTTGCGGCTGTGGCTTGGTAAGAAAGATCTGAGAATTCGCATGATTCCCGTGCAGGTCATCGCCGTGCTCTTGCTCCTGTTGGAGGTTGGCAAGCAGGCAGTATCCTTCTCCCGGGGGTATGACCTGTATCACATTCCCCTGCACTTCTGCTCTTTGCTGCTGTTCACCCTGCCCGCCATGGCCTTTTATAAGGGTAAATATGCTCAGCAGGTGCGAGCGATTGGAACTGCCATCTGCGGTGCCATTTTCTGGCTGACTGCTATTTATCCCTGTCTGATTTACAGTGCCGGCAATATCGAAGGCTTTTTCACGAACTTCCTGGATGCCCACACCGTATTGTTCCACAATCTGGCCATGCTGGCATTTATGCTGATCGTTGCGTTGGATATTCATACACCGGCAACCAAGGGCGAGCACAAGCTCATCATCCTGTTCCTGACCGTTTTCTGCGTCGTCGCCGCTGTGGTATCGCAACTGCTGGAAACCAATTACGCCGGCTTCTACCACTGCAACGTGCCTCCTATCGAAGAGATCCGCCTGATGCTGCAGCCTATTATCGGCTATTGGCCCGCTCAGCTGATTTATATCGTTGGCTTGACCGCGGTGCATTATGGCTTTGTCATCGGCTTCTATTGCATCTATAAGGCCATCCGCAAACTGCTGAACCGGCAGAAAACACCTGCCGCTGTGTAAATATACAAATCGGCACCCACACCGGGTGCCGATTTTGCTGTTTTATTGCACGCTGTACTTTTTGAAAATCCGTTGATATGTCTGAATCAGAATGGCAAGACCGACTGTGCAGCTCAGCACAAGGATGATAGCATAGGCAATCGGACTCCATATTTCCGCCACTCCCGCCGCAACATACCATAAAGAGTACCATTTCCACATTGCAGCGTTTTCTGCGTTGTATCGCTTTACATCGGTGATTTTTGTCGCATCTACTTCCGAACCGGACCAAAACCACATGGGTTTTTCCAATTTCTGTGCGTACACACCAATGGCATAAAACAAAATTGCACAGCCAAATGCCACGATCCAGCCAATAATTTTTCCTACCATATCCAACGCCACCTTTCTCCATACTTTATTTCATTATATCGCATTTTCTTCTGAAAATCTATATTGTATTATTCAAAACTGGATGTTATAATAAATCGAATATCATCACACGGAGGAATTTTATGCTTGCCGTCTTTGTTAATGCCGCAACTGTCATTTTGGGCAGTCTGTTGGGCATTTTACTTCATAACCGACTGAAAGAACAGCACACCAAAACCATCGTCGCCTGTATGGGTATTTGTGCTATGGTCATAGGTGTGAACGAGGCCATTACCACTTCCAATATGCTCATCGTCATTGTATGTCTGGTGGCAGGCACTGTAATTGGTGAGCTACTGAAACTGGAACAGCGGTTGGACGGTGCCGGGGACTGGCTGAAAGAGCGGGTCGCCAAAAAGAATGGCGGCCGTTTTACCGAGGGATTCGTCACCGCAAGTCTGCTGTTCTGCGTGGGTTCCATGTCCATCATGGGCAGTTTTGATGCCGGTCTGCGGGGGGATTATGATATCATCTTCGCTAAATCCGTAATGGACGGCATCATGTCCGTCACATTTGCCGCCACTATGGGCATTGGTGTTGCCTTTTCTGCTGTAACAGTCATCGTTTATCAGGGTGCACTGACCCTGCTGGCCGGTGTGATTGAGCCGGTGCTGTCTCAGCAGATGATTACGGAAATGAGTGCGGTGGGTGGCGTGATGCTCATTGCCACAGGCATCAATGTCGTCAGTCTGACAAAAGAACGCATCCGTGTGGGCAACATGCTCCCCGGACTGATTTTCCCGGTTATTTGGTTCGCCATCGCCGGACTGTTTTAAGGAGAGAATTATGGCGATTATTGCATTTGACCCCAATGCATCTCTAGAAGCCCAGAAAGCCGCTCTGCTGGCAGAAATTGCCCAATTGGATGCCCGGGAGCCTGAGGATATGGAAAGCGAAGAATACGAAGCCTGGGCCGAGGAACACGAAGAGCTGGAAGACCTGCTGGATGAAGTGCTGGATCTTTTGGATGAGAGTTAAAGGGTGATCGCCTTATGAAATTATTATCTAGAAGTATCGTTGTTCCCAAAACATATGAAGATGCATATAAAATAATCAAATCATCTGCTCGTATCCATCGCAAGAAGGTGTTTACTGAACAATCTTTCTCTATACATTGTGCTCAGAAGATCGGTGCCGGTTGGAGAGATTTCTCTTCCATTCCAGTGAAAGGCACTATTACACCACAGGATTCTTCTGTTAAAGTGACTTTAACTGTACACGCTGGCTTTGGGTTTTATCTCGGCTGTTTCTTTATCTTGCTAGGTATCATCGGGTTGTTATGGTCTCTTATCTCTCTTCCAGCCGGGTGGATCACACATGTGGGTATCATTTTGTTTGGCGCAGTCATAAGCGGCACTTATGTTTATTCCGGTATAGATCTGCTGAATGTAATTGAGCATAAATTATTGCGGCAATAGATTTTCGGTCAAATCTTAGAATTTTATGGATGTGGAAGCAAAAATGAAAAATTACAAACTTGTATTGGCACAACCGGAGGATTTCCGCCGGTGCATGGATATTTTGAACGCCGGGCGGGAGTTTCAGCGGGAGCAGGGCTTCATCCAGTGGCCGGACGGCTACCCGGATGAGGAAAGCGTCCGCTGCGATCTCCGGGACGGTCTGGGATATGTGCTGAAAGTGGATGGTGTGATTGCCGCTTATATGTACATCGGCTTTGACGGGGATCCCTCTTACCCTGCAATCAAGGGTGCATGGAAGCACGATGGCCCTTACGCCGTGGTGCATCGCATTGCCATTGCCCCGGAATTCCGTGGGCAGGGTCTGGGAAGCATCACTTTTGGGCTGGTGGAGCAATTCTGCAAAGAGCGTGGCTTTCATCTTCTGCGTATCGACACCGACGGTGCAAACAAACGCATGCAACACGTTCTGGAAAAGAACGGATTTTACTACTGCGGCACAGTCATCCAAGGTGGCGGTGACCGCTTCGCCTACGAGAAGAAATTATAAAAAGAAGACCCTGACGGGTCTTCTTTTTTATTTCAAATATTGCTCCCACAAGAATTCCGTTTCCACTTTTTTTAGACCGTACGCCTCCCGGATGCCTTTACAGATCCGCTGCAATTTCTTTTGGATCGCCGAAGATTGGAAAATCTCCTCATTGCCCGGCATACAGGCGTATTCAAAGATGGTCGCCCGATCTTCCCTGGCATAGCTCATGGAAAACAGATCGATAAAATAGGGCTTCTTCCCGGTAAGGTATGTGGTATCCGTCCGTTTCAGATTTTCGATGTAGTCGTTATCATAATCAAAAGCGGAGGGATTGTACTTATGCCATTCATACAGGGCACTGGATTTACTCAGAATCCGTGCCTCCATATACAGATACACGCCATGATACAGATTTCTCTCAAAGTCCTCACCAAAGGTAATCGCCACCACCGGCGTGTTGCCCTTCCAGAATTGCATACTGTCTGTTTCCGCCAAAGTCCCCTTGTCGGGATTGCCTGTAATTTCGTGGAGCAACGCTATCTGCAACGTGCCTGTGGAAGCTTTGGTGAACAGTCCCTTGGGGAAAGTGCCTAACACCTGCTCAATTTTGGGAAGATAATGGGCATACAACTGGGTCATATGTTCTTGGGTAAAGCTCTGATTTTTGGGTGCGGTTTTCGCCGCATCTTCCCAAATCAAAATTTCCACGCCGAATTTTTCTCCCAGTTTGTCGGCCTTTTTCTGAATTTGGTCAAGCCCGTCGGTATCCGGTTCTTCCAGAGTGTACCAAGGGGCGGTATATACCGTCTCATCCTCGGTCATGCTCTTAGCGATATCCCAGCAATAGAGCATGGTCTGTCCCTCGGTATCTTCACCGAAGAACCACAGTTGTTTCTCTTGCCCCTCTGCCAATCCCCACACACGCAGCACATCCGGAAGTTGCACTTCTGCGGTGCGTTTTCCTGTGGTCAGATCGTAACAGGCAAACTCCGTCTGCGTCTCGGAAGACTGCACCATGACCAGAGCATTGTCCTCAAACAGCATCACAGGCTGGGCGGTATCTTCCAGCGGCCACAGAGCCTTATGCTCCTCCCCTGCTCCAAAACGCAGGCTACGCACTCCGCTGACATTCTGTGCAAAGAAATAGTTTTCCCCGCTGGTGCTCAGTGTTACCATATCTCCGTCTTCCCGGAGGATTCCACCGGACTCGGCATCAATCAGGAATATCTGCTTTTTACCCTCGGTTACTTCAGCCTCGTAACGCAGTGCAGCTCCGTTGCCGAAAATTCCGGTGATCTGCTGACTGTGGGCACTCTGCTGCAACAGGACATGAGAAAAACCCGTTTGCAGATCCATGGTGCAGATGCCCTCATCGGTGCAGAAGTAGGCATTTTTCCAGTCCGGTGACACCCAGGCATCGCCCTGCAAATTCTCCGGCAGATACATCCGTCCGGTTTCCACCATCATGGTATTGAGAAATACCAGAATACGGTTTACGCTGTCGCAATATACCATTCCCTGTTCCGATATTTGCATCTGAGCTTGCGGATGTACAGAACCCACACCCAGATTGATAGTATATACGATTTTCGTCAGATCTTCGTTAAAAACTGTGAGTTCTGTTGCCTCTTCACGCTGACGGAACAGCATCAAAGAACCCCCGTAAATCGTGCAGCCATAGTAGCCGCTGTCACGCAAAGCGTAACTGTACACCCCGCCGTCTGTCGCCTGTTCCGCAGGGCTTTCCGGTACATATACAACCGCATCCTGGGTGCTGGTGACGGTATTGCCAAGCACATCACCGGTTGATGTCGGTGTTGCCGTTTCCTGGGTGCAGCCACACAGCAGCAACGCCAGAATCAGGGCAAGGCCCAAATATCGCATCATATTATTGCCTCCTAGCAAGGGTATAATCATCGCCCTGGCGGTAGTACGGACAACGGTTGTTCCCGGAGATGAAAAAGCGGTAAACTTCGTCTTCATCCAGGTCCATCATGCAGAAATACTCGTCATATTCCTCGTCATAATCGTAATACCAACAGGTATCGCACTCACATTCCATTTGTATCCTCCAACAAAACGACGGCAAATACGCCGTTGTCGTAAAGTGTGCAACTGTAACTTCCGTCCTTGGGAATGGACACGCTTCCGGGATTGATGCAACGGATGCCGCCACGAAGCTCATCCATTTTCACATGGGTGTGACCGGAAAGAAACACACTACCCTCCGGCAAAGGCGGCAGATTATCCGGATTTTCGTGGTGACCGTGGGTCAGGTGGAACAGCTTGCCATCCACATCCAGCTGGGCAAAATCCGCCATACAGGAAAAGGGCAACACCATTTGATCCACTTCCGCCTCGCAGTTACCCCGGACAGCGGTGATGATATCCTTATGAGCCGACAGCATTTCGATCACCTGCTTGGGGGCATAGTCCCGGGGCAGGTCATTGCGGGGGCCATGGTATAAAAGATCACCCAACAACAAAAGTCTGTCCGGGTGTTCCCGTTCCAGAACCTCCATCAGTTTGCCGCAGTAGTAGGCAGAACCGTGGATGTCCGATGCGATCAGTAATTTCATACATACTCCTATCGTGCGGCTAAGTATGCCGCCACATCAAAGGGTTTGATTTTTTCGTCCTTACGCAGATACAAGGGGTGATGGGGGTGGCCTTTCTTGGTCACAGCACCGGCACAGTACCAACTTGCTCCGTATTCCTGTCCGGCTTCCACCATATCCCGCAGGCAGTCCGCAAGGTAGTCTCTTTTTTCAATGATCGCACCCCAGGCCGCCCATACAGCCGGCTTGTCCGAGATGGACAAAACGTATCGAAACGCCGCCAAATTTTCCTTGTGAAGCTGCTGATTGCACACTTTTTCCATGGCATCGGGGTCTGTTGCCCGCTGGGCATAGACATTGAACATGATAAAGCTGTCAAATCCGTTTCCCAGAGCAATACGCTCCACGGATTTCAAGGTGTTGTCCAGAGAATCCGGGGCGGCAGTAGAGGGATTGATACCAATGCAGATCAGCGGGTTTTTGCCTCTTGTGCCCAATATGTACCGATATTCCGAATAGAAATTGGGGGCGTAAAGCCATTTGTCAGTGTCATACTCTGCCGATGGGGTATTGGCCGCCGCCAGAGCTACTTCAAAAGTCACCAACTCGATTTCTGCCGTATTTCCTTTTGGAATGTGCATACTTACTCCTCCATACTGGGAAACCAGCAACTATTTCGGGGATCATGGAAGGGACAGTCCGCTGGATCGACATTTGTCTGCCGGCACCAGCCGGAAAACGCTCGATCCAAAAACGGATAAACGCCCGTCATGGTGGACTGCAAGCTCACGGACTTACCGTCATGAAAGAAAAGCTCCACAATAACAGAACCTCCGGTCACCTGGTACAGCTTCTGTCCCTGAATGTCCCCATACTGATAGGTAACGCTCTTGTTGCCAAACCTGGTCAGCAGGAAACCGTCTTCATCATAGTAAATGCCAAAGCTCAAATAATATGCGATAAAGCCAAGTCCCAGCACAGCCACAAAGCCGCCGCAGAACAGCAAAAGGTTACTGCTGTTCCATCCTTGGAACACTGCCATCACGCCCAAAAACGCCAGAACCACACCGGCACCGCCATAATGCTGGCTAAGCCGGACACTCAGCCCTGTTTTATGCTGGGGTTTGCTGCGAAAAAGGCGTTTCAGCACTTTATCTACGAGAAAACAAACGCCAAATGTACCTGCACCAATCAGCATGATCAGTAAAAACTCCATAATGACTCCTTACGCCCACAAAACGCTGTCCACCGGAATATCAAATTCCTCCGTGGGCAAATGTTCCACCATTTGAAATGCATAGCAAAGTGCCACGGTGGGGTGGCCAGGCTCCGCTGAGAGAAATTTGTCGTAAAACCCGCCGCCATAACCGATGCGGTGTCCCTCCCGGTCAAAGGCCAGTCCGGGCATCAGCACCAATGCAGCGGGATCATCGGCTATGGGGCCATCCGCAATCGGTTCGGGGATCCCCGCGTAGCCTGTTTCCACTTGGGACAAATCTGTCAGATAGATGAACCGCATCTCATCGTCATAGATTTTGGGAACTGCCACACGCTTGCCGTCTGCCAGGGCCTGTTCCAGAATGGGAACGGTACGCACTTCCTGATTGTAAGGCAGGTAGCCGTACAGTGTCTTTGCCTTGCGGTACGCTTCCAATGCCATGAACTGCTCTACCAGCTTCCGGCTTGCTTCTTCGATCTGCCCCGGCGTCATAGCACGCTTTTGCTCACGAATTTTCTTTCTCAGTGCTTTCTTGTCCATTGTTTACCTCTTTGCCCGAAATCGGCCGAAACATCCGGAACCACAGGAAAATCGCCAGTTGTCCCGGAATCCCAAGCAGGAAGATACGCCAAATATTCACATTCCACAACACCAGCAAGGTCATATAAATGCTTAAAAGGCTACCCCACACGATCACGGAGATCAGCGTCTGATTGCTGCGAAAATCCCGCCATGCGGAGCGAAGGCTCAAAACCACGATGGCATCTGCCGGCACAGCGAAGAAAAACGACAGCCAGCTTCTGGTGACGCCCGCCGAGGACAGTATCACATACACAAACAGTGCCACGAACCACACCAGCAAGGAAGACAGCTGCACGATAATCCGCTTATTGGCTTTGCGTTTTAAGGTCTTCTGTACCACCTGGTCCATGACCTGCTGTACCGCACCGGTATTCTCAGGCAGAGCGTCCGGGTCTTTGAGCAGATCATCCACTGTAACGCCCAGAACTTCCGCCAGAGATACCAATGTCAAAATATCGGGGACGGACTCGCCCCGTTCCCATTTGGAAACAGCTTTGTCCGAATAATTCACTTTTTCCGCCAGACCGGCTTGGGTCAGTCCCTGCCTTTTACGCAGGTTGGAAATATTGGTGCCGATCTGAACTTTCAATCTTTCATCTGTCATGGGGTGCCTCCAATCCGTACTCCACAACATTATACCAAATTTTCTCGTACTTTGCAACCTTTGCGGCAAAACAAAGGAGTCTGCCGAAGCAGACTCCTTTTTCATTCTTTAAATAAACGCTGAGAACAGTATTTAATAATGGCACGCCGGGTGATAATTCCGATGAACGTATCCTTGTCATCCACCACCGGGACAAAATTCTGCGTGCTTGCCCGTTCCACCAAATCGTGCATACTGGTGGTAACCCGGACAGGTACATTGTCCTTTCTTCGGGAGATCTCCATGATTCTATGTGCTTCCGCCTGACGCATATCCATGTAACACATATTTTTGATGGCCCACAGAAGGTCGCCTTCTGTCAGGGTTCCGCGATACTCTCCCCGTTTATTCAAAATAGGCAGAGCCGCATAGCCTGCCAACTCCATTTTCTCCATTGCCTGACGAATGGTGTAATCATCGTACAGATAGGCACACATTGTTTTCGGTGTCAGGAAAAACAAAATATTATTATTCATAACTGCTCCTTCATCCATGCTGCATTGTAGGGGAGTTCCCCACCACTATTATCATTATAGCATAGATTTCCAAAAGGAGTATGAAAAATCATTGAATAGTGGCCTGTTTGCGTGCCGAAAAACAGAGCCGCATTTTGGTTGATTTGCACAATTCTTCTTGTTTAGAACTGCACCTTATAATTTGATTCTCTCGGCGGTAGAATTCGCATTCCACAGAACATCTCGTTTCAAAGAACGAGATGTTCTTTTTTGCGTTACCGGAATCATTTTCCCAGATTTACAGGCTGGGAATACAAATCTTCCCTTTTTCTTGAAAAGCGTCGATAATTGTGTTATAGTGTGTTCTATCTTCACAAGAGAGGTAGAAAATCTTGATTAAAAGTAAGAAAAAATTATTATTTTTGATACCAGCCCTGTTGGTAGTGCTTTTGATTGGCACATACTGTACATTGCTGTTTGGTTTTTCCATTGACATTTTTGACCAAAGCGGATGGGAGACCGATGGTAACACCGTTCGCTATCTCGACTATTACGGCAAACCTTTGCTGAAATGGCAAGATATTGACGGAAAGTGCTATTACTTTGATGCTGAAACCGGAAATATGTGCACCGGCTGGCAAGACATTAAAGGAAGCCGCTATTACTTCGACGAGGATGGCGTCTGCCAAACTGGCTGGCTGACTTTGGATGGCAAAACATATTATCTGGCCAGTGGCACGCTGATTTACGGCTGGCAGGAAATATATCAACAGAAGTATTACTTCGGCACAGACGGCGTAATGGCCGTGGGCTGGCAAAGCATTGATGAGTCTCTGTACTATTTTGAAGAAAACGGTGTTCCCGCCAATGGCTGGAAGGAGCTGGACGGCAGCCGCTATTTCTTCTCCGAAAACGGCGAAGCCGTCACCGGCTGGCACAGCGAAGACGCCGGCAAATATTTCTTTGCCGAAGACGGAAAAATGCACACCGGCTGGCTGGACTGGGAACAAAAACGGTACTATTTTGCAGAATCCGGTGTTATGACCACCGGCTGGCTGGAAATGGACGGCGATCGATACTATTTCGGCGAGGATGGGCGTATGTCCATCGGTGAAGTAAAAATCGGCGACGTTTCCCGGTTCTTTACATCCAAAGGCAAATACGTCATCATGCCCAACCCCTGGAATCCTGTGCCGGAAGATTATGAAACAGACATGGTGGATATCGACGGCTATCAGTTCGACCGGAACGGCCGGGATGCCTTGCAGGCCATGATGGACGCATGCACGGACGCAGGTTATTACTGCGGCATCAACAATACATATCGCTCCTACAACACGCAAAAGTATATGTGGGATGTGCGGATTGAGCACCGGATGAACGAAGGCATGACTTACGAAGAAGCCGTTGCATATACCGCCCGTTCTGTTGCCCTGCCCGGCCACAGTGAGCATCAGACCGGTCTTGCTGTGGATGTAAACACCTCGGATGCCGGTAAGGCCTGGCTTGCAGAGCATTGCTGGGAATATGGCTTTATTCTCCGCTATCCTGACGGAAAACGCCCCGTCACGGGAATCATTTTTGAGCCCTGGCATTATCGTTATGTAGGCACGGAGCTCTCCCTTGAAATGAAGGATCTAGGCCTATGCATGGAAGAATACATGGCCATGCTCACAGAGCAGCAATCACAGATTTCCTGAATTAAAAAAGGCACCGCTTCGGCGGTGCCTTTCATTATTCATTTGATATACTTATTTTTATATCTCCTGTATCGGTGTTGATCTCGCACTTTCCACCGGTTTCCGTTTTGGGGACACTCACATGGCCCGTATCTGTCTGGGCCACGAATATCTTATCCGAAAGCAGCGTGCCCGTAACATCTCCGGTGTCGGTTTCGATGAAAATTTCACCGGCATCCGATTTTTCCAGCTTCACATTGCCGGTGTCCCTTTCAATGCAGATGCTTTCTGATGCGATCACATTTTCCAAAGAAATATTCCCTGTATTTCCCCGGGAAGTAAGCTTTTTGCATACAATATCCGTCAAATACACATTTCCCGTCGATACAGAAAGGTCAAGTGTGCCGGCAGATACATACTCTAAATGAATCGCACCGGTGCTTGTGTTGATTTTCAGAATATCCGATACGGAAGCAAAAAATTTTACATCACCCGTGCTGAGGGAAATATCCACATTCCCAAAGCTGAACGCTTTCGGTATTTCTACAGCACCTGTGCTTTCCCGGATGGTCAGTGTGGTGTATTGATTTTCCGGAAGATAAACCGTTATCTTCGGCGTACTGAAATTTATGCCGATATATTGATACCATTCTCTTTGATCAGCTACACGGATGGTAAGGGTATCGTCTTGCACTACGACAGAGTGCTTTGCATTTTCCTGTTCGAAACAAACCACTTTGCATATTCCGTCATCCGAGGCCGCAAAGACAATATCCGCGGTGTCCGTATCCATAGATATGGCATCAAACATTTCGCTGATCTCATATGTATTGGTTTCAAATTTTTCTGTTGACAGTTTGGTAAAATCCCAGCCAAGGGTTGACATTACACCTGCAAAGAGGATACCTCCCAGTAACACAAATGAAACTGCAATAATAAGCCATACTTTTGTTCTCATTACGCCACCCCCTTCTTGATGAAGCAATTCTTAATCCCTATCGCAATTTTCTTTGTCAGTATCACGGTGCCATTCGTTGCTGCCTTGCATCCGTAGAACATAAAGATAGAAAGTCCTGTGCAAACGACACCTGCGGCAAGCACAGCCACTGCGGAAGCGCTGTTACCACCTGCGATAAAAGCAATACAAGCCAGCGCACCGCCAGCAGCACAAGCCACGAACGAAGCAAAGACTGCCCACAGGGAAATGATCACAGACCATAATACAGCATACACAGAAATACCCACTGCAAATGCGGCAATACCCAAGGAAAGCCAGATAGGAGAACCCAGCACCAAAAGCAGGATTTCCCACGCTTGCAGCTTTTTCTTTAGCGTTATCTTCTCCTTTACCAGTTTCGTAATCGGAATGTCCGCTATAATCTGAGATATAAGCTCATCGATATTACCAATGGCACAAACGGCATCTTCTTCCGAAAGACCTTCTTCCATGCGGTCATCGATCATTTCGCCGTAAAACGCGATGCGTTCTTCTATGTCATCCCGGGGCAGGCCGGACAAGTCCTTGCGCAGCCGGGCAAGAAAATCCCTTTTATTCATTTTCTTTCTCCCCTTTCGTTACAAATCGGTATATGGATAAGATCTCCTTCCAGTCTTCCTTAAAGTCCTCAATACGCTTTCGTCCTGCATCGGTAATGTGATAGTATTTCCGAAGTCTGCCGCCGTGTTCTACAGTTCGAACTGTCAGCATATTTCCGGCTTCCAGGCGCTTCAAAATGGTATATAAGGTGGATTCGGACAGTTCCATATACGGCTTCATATCTTTTATTATCTGATAGCCGTAGGAATCTTTGTTCTTGATAGCCGCTAGCACGCACACATCCAGCAGGCCGCGTTTTAATTGAATATCCATCGTATACCTCCCTTCGTGTAATACATCGTAACATGATGTATTTGGTTTGTCAACCCCATTTAAAAAGGCAGCATGGTCATCAACCATGCTGCCTTTCTGTTGGAAACAGTTATTCAAACAGTGCAGGAAGAATCGCGAAAGCAATAATCATCAAAACTGCAAAAAAGATTATTGCGATCAGGCAGCCCTTCTCGTCAGGCCTTGCACATCCGCCTGTTTCACCTGCATCGATCCAGTCGCTCATTAGTATTCCTTCCTTTCATTACTTACGTCGTGTGTAGATTTTAGCCAAACCACCTTCGCTGGTTTCCCGGAAGCGGTGGTTCAGATTGATTCCGGTTTCGTGCATGGCACGGCACACCATATCGTAGCTGATATTACGGGAGCCTGTAAGGAAATAGCTGAGATTACAGGCATTCATGGCCCGCATTGCCGCAACGGCGTTGCGTTCGATGCAGGGGATCTGTACCAGGCCGCAGATGGGGTCGCAGGTGAGGCCCAGATGGTGCTCCATGGCCACTTACGCGGCGTATTCCACCTGATCCAGATTCTGCCCGTAAAGCTCTGCCAGAGCCGCAGCAGCCATAGAGCAAGCCGTTCCGATCTCCGCCTGGCATCCACATTCCGCACCGGAAATGGAGGCGTTACGCTTGGTCAGATTTCCGATAATACCCGCCGTAGCAAGGCCACGGATGATCTGCTCGTCCGTAAATCCACGGGTATCCTGGGCATATTTCAGCACCGCCGGGACAACACCGCAAGCACCGCAAGTAGGTGCGGTAACGATGGTTCCATTATCCGCATTCTGCTCCGCTACCGCATAGGCATAGGCGGCAATATGCTGGAATTCCATCAGACCGGGATGCTTTTCTTCCGGCTCCTGCTCCAAAAGGAATTGGGCTTTACGCTGGACATTGAGTCCACCGGGGAGCGTTCCCGAAGCGGCCAGACCGTCCGCAATGGACTGCTTCATAATCTGCCAGACTTCCATCAAAAAGTCCCAGATCTCCGGCCCTTCGTTCAATTCCACATAGTCGGAAAGCTTCGTAATATAACGCCATTTGCAAAAATCCGCGATCTCCGCAAAGGAGTGTTCGATGTAAACCTCGTCCGCCTTTTCCTCTTTCTGCCCAGCAAAACGAATATCGCCGCCGCCGATGGATTCCACACGGAGCTGAGCAAGGACTTGTCCGTCTTTTAATGCGATGAAGTCCATGGTGTTGGGATGGAACTCTTCCAACTTTTCCTCAGAAAAAACGATCTCTGTGGGCAGTGGTGACAGAACCTCCCGCAACACCCGGTCCGTACCGTGGCCCACACCGGTCTTGCTGAGAGATCCGTACAGGATGACCCGGTATGCGTCCGCATCGGGATGCTGTGCCTTGAACATCTTTGCGGCCCGCTCCGGTCCCATGGTATGGGAGGAGGATGGGCCCTTTCCGATTTTGTAAATATCCCGGATGGATTTCATAAAAATACCTCCGTTTTTGTTTCTTTTGTAAGTATAACAAACTTTTCAGAGAATTACAAGTCAGTTTCCGAGGATTTCAGTGCTTCCAAACTCAGTTCCCCTGCCAGCTTGAAAAGTGCATCCGACAGCACCTGCTCAACAGGCAGTCCCGCCGCCGCGGCGATATGGGTATAAAACCGGATAACCTCCGGCTCTAAAGACAAAATTACAGGAATCATAGCGTGCCTCCTTTGCGGAGAAAAACTTCAAATCATCCTATGCAAGCCTTGACATTGGTGTTATAATATATTGTATCGAAGTTTGGAACGCGAGAGGATGAAATATTATGGCAAAAGATAAAAAGGTTGAGCAAATCACCGATATGGAAGTGGACTTTGCCCAGTGGTTCACCGATGTGTGCACCAAGGCACAGCTCATTGACTATTCTTCCATTAAGGGCGTGTTCATTTACCGTCCCTACGGCTATGCCATTTGGGAAAACATTCAGCACATTATGGACAAGATGTTTAAGGCCCAGGGCGTAGAAAATGTGTACATGCCTCTGTTGATCCCGGAAAGCCTTTTGCAAAAGGAAAAGGATCATGTGGAAGGCTTCGCTCCCGAGTGTGCCTGGGTTACCCACGGCGGTGTTAACGAGACTGAGGAGCGGTACGCCATCCGCCCCACTTCCGAGACCCTGTTCTGTGAGCATTTTGCCCACGTTTTGCAGTCTCACCGTGATCTGCCCATGAAATACAATCAGTGGTGCAGTGTTCTGCGTTGGGAAAAGACTTCCCGCCCCTTCCTGCGTCACCGGGAATTTTTGTGGCAGGAAGGCCACACCATCCACGCCACCGCAGAAGAGGCTCAGCAATTTACTGAGACCATGCTGAACGTTTATGCGGATTTCTGCGAAAACGTATTGGCCATGCCTGTTACCAAGGGTCGTAAGACCGACAAGGAGAAGTTCAACGGTGCCGAGGCTACTTACACCATCGAGTGCATGATGCACGATCGCAAGGCTCTGCAAGCCGGTACTTCCCACTATTTCGGCGACGGCTTTGCCAAGGCCTTTGAAATCGAATTCACTGATAAGAACAACCAAAAAACCAACCCCCATGAAACTTCCTGGGGCGTTTCCACCCGTCTCATCGGCGGTATTATCATGACCCACGGCGACAACAACGGCTTGGTGCTGCCTCCCCTGGTCGCACCCATTCAGGCGGTCATTCTGCCCGTTGCTCAGCACAAGCCCGGGGTTCTGGACGCCGCTGCGGAGCTGAAAAACCGCCTGGTCAACGCAGGTTATCGTGTCAAGATGGATGATTCTGACAACTCCATTGGCTGGAAGTGTGCCGAGTACGAAATGAAGGGTGTTCCCGTCCGTGTGGAATGCGGCCCCCGGGATCTGGAAAACGGCGAGTGCGTCATCGTCCGCCGGACTGACCGGGAAAAAGTGGTCGTCAAACTGGAAAATCTGGAAACTGCCGTTGCCGAGCAGCTGAAAGTGGTTCAGCAGCAGATGTACGACAAGGCCAAGAGAAATTTGGACGAGCACATCTACGAAGCTCATTCTCTGGAAGAAGCCAAGGCTTTGCAGGAACAAAACGGCGGCTACATCAAGACCATGTGGTGCGGCGATTTGGAGTGCGAGCTGACCATGAAGGAAAAGGCCGGTATGTCTTCCCGGTGTATCCCCTTTGCTCAGGAAAAACTGGGCGAAACCTGTGCCTGCTGCGGCAAGCCCGCCAGCAAGATGGTCTACTGGGGCGTTGCTTACTGATCAAACGCAAAACAGGCTTGCATTGCAAGCCTGTTTTTTAAAGGAGCAAGATATGAAAAATATTCTTACCCATGTTATTGAAAATCAAATACTTACCAAATTGACTTTAAGCAAGTGCGAGGATACGAACATTCTTCGCACCGTCGGTCGCCTGGTTCTCTTAAAGGGAAAAGCTCATCTTGCATTGGAATCTTTCTTAAAAGATGGAAAGGCAATTCACAAAAACATCCCCTTGGACGAAGCCGCGGATTATCTGCTTACGCTGATTCCTCAAAAGTACAAACAAGCCAATATCCAAACATCCGCCGGTGATTGTGAGATCAAAGTCTCCAAAAAAGGCAAAATTACGGTCATAGACCGCGTCCGTCGGGATGGTACAAAGGGCGTTGTAGCCGACCACAACCGGGAAAAGCAGTACATCATCCCGGATGATAAGGCAGTGGATTTTCTGGTCGCTCTGGGCGTCCAGGACAATGACGGACGCATCTTTGACAAAAAGCGTGCCAAGTTCCGTCAGATTAACCGTTTTTTGGAGATGGTTGCAGATGTGGAACGGCATCTGGGCAACGAGGAACTGTACATTCTAGATCTCTGTTGCGGAAAAAGCTACCTGAGTTTCGCTGTGTACTATTATTTCACGCAAATTCGTCATCGGAGCGTAGTCATGGATTGCGTAGATCTGAAGCAGGATGTCATCGCATTCTGCTCTCAAATCGCTGAGGAACTGCATTACACGGGCCTGCACTTTACCGCCGGGGATATACGGAACTTCCCGATCCGACGTACTCCGGACCTGACCGTTTCCCTCCACGCCTGCGATATTGCCACGGATATCGTCCTGGCCAAGGGTGTGGACTCCGGCTCTAAGGTGATCCTGTCCACCCCCTGTTGTCACCACGAGATGATGCACCAGTTGAAGCCCAACGGAAAGGAAACAGACCTTTTGTTGGAGCACTCCATCCTGAAACAGAAATTTGCGGACGCGGCAACAGATGCTCTGCGATGCAAAATTTTGCAGATCAATGGCTACGACGTGCAAGCACTGGAACTGATTGACCCGGAAGAAACGCCGAAAAACGTGCTGATCCGTGGGGTCAAACGCAGGAAAACCGATGCGGAGAAGATCGAACAGTATAAGGAAGAATACCGGAAACTCTGCGATCTGTTAGGGGTGCACCCCTATTTACAGGATGATTATGCATAAGGAGAAATACCATGAAAGTTGTCATTCTTGATGGCTATGCCCTCAATCCCGGAGATCTGAGCTGGGATGTCCTCAATAAATTCGGCACGGTCAGCTGCTACGACCGCACCCCCACAGAAGCAGAGGCTATTCAGCGTATTGGAGATGCCGAAATCGTACTGACCAACAAGGTGCCCATCACAGACTCCCTGTTGACCGCCTGCCCCAATATTCGCCTGGTATGCGTCCTGGCAACAGGCTACAATGTTGTGGATTGTAAGGCCACCCGGGCCCGCAATATCCCGGTTTGCAATGTTCCCAGTTACAGCACCGAAGCTGTGGCACAGTTCACATTTGCCCTTTTGCTGGAATTGTGCAATCAGGTGGGACTGCACAACCAGAGTGTCCACGCCGGAGAATGGGAAAATTGTCCCGATTTTTGTTATTGGAAAACGCCCTTAACGGAGTTAAACGGCAAGACCCTGGGCATTATCGGCTACGGCCGGATTGGCCGGACTGTGGCAAAAATCGCAACTGCAATGGGAATGAAGGTGCTGACCCACAGTCGCACCCAGCATCCCGGAGACGTCCACGTACCCCTGGATGAACTGCTGGCCAACTCCGATGTAGTGACCCTGCATTGCCCCCTGTTCCCCGAAACCCAGGGAATTATCAACGCCGACACCATTGCCAAAATGAGGGACGGAGCCATTCTCATCAACACATCTCGCGGCCCGCTGATTGACGAACAGGCCGTTGCAGATGCCCTTGCATGCGGCAAACTCCGTGGTGCAGCTGTGGACGTGGTGTCCAGGGAACCCATTCCCGGCGATTCTCTCCTGCTCACAGCACCCAATTGCATCATCACGCCCCACATCGCCTGGGCTCCACTGGAAACCCGCCAACGCCTGCTGGATTGCGTGATAGATAATATTCAATGTTTCCTTGATGGACATCCCCAAAATGTGGTCAATGCATAAAATACCAAAGGGGACGGATTAGATTGCCCGTCCCCTTGAACAATTTTATTCTGCATATTTTGTATCTAAGTTGGTTACTTTCAATTCATACGCCTGCTGATCGGCATCATATCTCACATTTACCGTCATCTTCTCCACCATTTCTTTACTTTGTTTATCGGTAATGGTTACTACCACATCCGTCGGCTCTGTGAACCAGCCTGAGATGGCATACGCCCAGGGTGCATCCACACCTTGTATCGGCATCTCAACCGCGATCAGGATATGCTCGTCCATTTTCCCTTCCATACCCACAACCGTACCGTTATAGGAAACGGAAATTTCGAACCGTTCATAAATCGCCTCATTGTTTTTCAGATCCGCCGGCTGAACCGAAAAATTGAACAGGGGCATATCCACGCCAAAAATATTTTCTTTTGACAGTCCCGAAGAATTAAAACAGATGTCCGCGACCCCCAGCTCCGTGGATTCTCCGTTTACGGCATAGGCGGTGATGACAAAATAGGATTCAGCAGGCGAGGTATCACCGGGCGTGATTTTGGGCGTGTGAAACAGCTTGCTTAAAATGATGCCACCCGATATGATCAGCGTCAAGCATGCCGCCATTGCAACCCATTTTATCCACACCTTCTTTTTCACTATTTCCTTGGGTGCGGCCGCTTCGATCATTTCCGGGTCAATGTTACCCAACTCCCGGTAGAATTCTTTGCTCGTCATAGGTTAAAACCCTCCTTTTCTAAGTAACCTCTCAGTTTGTTTCGCGTTCTGAGAAGGAGCATGCCAACCGTGCTTTCTTTCATAGCGTATGCGGTGGCAATTTCGGCAAGAGAGCTTGCATACCAATATCTACGCAGGAATATGTTGCGTGTTTTCAGCGGAAGTCCCCTGAGAAACACATTCAAAGAATCCCGCAATGCGATTCCAGATACAACATCCCATGCATCTCCCTCACCCGGCAAACACTCCGCCAATTCATCAAGAACAAGGGGAATTTGCCCCCTCTTTTGCGTATGCTGTGCCTCATACATGTCAAAGGCGAGATGTCGGCTTATCATACCTACATACGGCTTTAATGCCGTAGGCCGCTTGGGTGGGATTGTTTGCCAGGCTTTCAGATATGTATCATTCTCCACTTCTTTTGCATCCTCGTCATTTTGGAGGATCTGATACGCAATGTAATGACAGTATCTGCCGTACTTCTTCTCGGTTTCTTTGATAGCAGACTCGGAACGTTCCCAATACAAATCTACTATTTGCTCATCATCCATGATACGCACTCCTTTCGTACGTTTTCAAGCTCTTTCAACTACTATAACGGGAATATATGCATTTACATCACACATACAAAGAAGTAACATAAAAACCTCCGTCATTTCTGACGGAGGTTTGTGTTCGCGTTACCTATCTTCCCGGGCAGTCGCCCGCCAAGTATTGTCGGCACAAATGAGCTTAACTTCTGTGTTCGGGATGGGAACAGGTGGACCCTCATCGTAATCAACACGAACTATTCTTTTTAAGAATCTGGTGACC
>JAZOBY010000042.1:0-3504 GCA_045596215.1 Faecousia sp. | reverse complement strand
CGGCTTGAGGTAGGGTGATTTCAGAATCAGTCTGGCCATTCAATCACCCCTGCTGATATTTGACCGCATCTTCGAATTTGTATTTTCCGCCGATAGTGGCAACTTCCTCGGTGCAGTACCGGCGGAGAGCGTCCATGTTGTTTGCATCGATATTGTGGGTAGCCGCAAGGATGTTGTTCATCATGGCAACCTCCACACCCAGCTTGAACATGATTCGGTTGATCCTGTCCTCGGTCAGAGCGATCTTGCTGCCGATGACCGACTCCAGCGCCGGTGTCAGCACCCGGCTGTTTTCTGCCATGTTGATCACGGCAATGTAGTGCATGATGGCATCGCAGATAAATTCGCTTCGGGAATCCGCACCGCTTTTCTCAACTGCGGCATCGCACTGGTCCAGTAATTCCTCGCTGATGTACAGTCCGATTCGTTTTCCTTTGTTCTTGTCCATTTTCCTCCTTCCTGGGGTTCAGACCCCCACCTAAATTGTTGATACTCTAAGGGAATTCCGTTTCCAGGCGCCTATTTTCGGGGGTATCCCGGAAAAGGTAACACCTTGGAAACCACGTAAAAGCCCCGCACGGCGTTGCCGGGCGGTGTGTTTTGGAGGTATCCGGCGCAGGCCGGAATACCTCCTTTATCCCGCTTTCAAATACTTTCTTCCGAAAAGCCGATTTCCAGCGGAAAGTTCATCCCCCAATGCAGAGGGGAAGCTCATCATCAGCACAAGATAAATCCCGATAGACTTCGGGATTGTCCAGGCTCAGCAAGGTGTACTCGTTATTCCAGTTTCCACTCCTGGTTTTGCGCTTGCCGATCTGAATGATCTGCCGTTTTTCCAAAACCTTCAGATGATCTTGCACGGCAGTGAGACCGATTCCGGTTTTAGCGCAGATAGTTTTCAGACTAGGCCAACAAATCGTGCTGCTTCCGGCACAGCTTACGAGGTACGAGTACAGCGTGAACTGGATAGGAGTCAGTCCCAGATCAAATATCTTATTGGGCAGGCGGAAGAATTCCTTTGTCGGCGGTTCATACAATTTCATTCTTCCACCTCCGTCTGCTGGTCGATCCATGCAAGGAACTTGTCCCTGGGAACAAGAATCCGTGTGCCGATTTTCATGTGAGGGAACCCCTTCGAGCGAACCAATTCGTATGCGGATGCTCTGGAAATCCCCAGGACTTCGCCTACCTCCGGCGCGGTCAAGGTAAGAGGCAGGTTTTTCTCACTATACTACTAGGACAAAAAGTGCCAAAAACTATACGGTCAAATTCTGGATTCCTAAAAAATCAGCATTTCAACCAAATTGGAAGTACTTTCTGTATGCAAAACCACCGCACCAAAACAGATTCGGTGCGGTGAAACGGTTTTGCGTCTGCCAATGGGATTTTTCAATCCTTTTTCAATCTTTTATGTTATAATAAACACAAAGGACGGTGATCGTATGCGGATACTGCTGGTTGAAGATGAAAATAGAATGGCGCAGGCACTGTGCGAGCTTCTGCGGCTTGAAAAATATGAAGTGGATCACTGTGCCAACGGTCTGGATGGTTTGACAGCTATCGAAAGCGGCATCTATGATATTGTGATTCTGGATGTGATGCTCCCCGGTATGGATGGATATAAAATCGCAAAGCAAGTACGCAGTAAAGGAATCACGACACCAATCTTAATGCTTACCGCCAAAGCGGAATTGGACGATAAGGTTATGGGCCTCGACAGCGGTGCAGATGACTATTTGACCAAGCCTTTTATGACCAAAGAACTGTTGGCACGGCTTCGCGCGTTAGGCAGAAGAAGGTTTGGCGCAGCAGATGGTCTGTTGTCCTACGGTGATATTGCCCTGGATGCCGGCACATTCACACTATCCTGCACAGCAAGTGGTCAAAGTGTTCGGCTCAGTGAGAAGGAATACAGGATCCTGGAATATATGATCGCAAACAGTGGGCAGATCCTGACCCGGGAGCAGCTTGCGGTGAAGATCTGGGGATATGAGAGTGATGCCGAATACAATAATGTGGAAGTTTATATGTCCTTTGCCCGCAAGAAGCTTGCCTTTGTGGAATCGAAGATTGAAATCAAGGCTGTGCGCGGGATAGGATACGAATTGAGGTGCGGCGATGTTTAAGAAATCCAGAAGAAAGATCGTTGCTGCCATTATGTCCATCCTGGTGCTTTTGTGGGTGGGAACACTGAGTGTTATCTATGCATCCAGCTATTTCGAAATGAAACAGCAGAATAAGCAAATGCTGCAGACCCACGCCCAAATGTATACACTTCCGCAATCCTTCGAGCAGATGATGCCTCCCGGCAGACCGATGCCCGGCGGCGATCACGGATTTAAGCCCGGATTTGATCCGGAATCACCAAAGTTTCAGTTGTCTACCTTCTATACGGTTGCCGTTTCCTATGACGGTGATGTTCTTGTCATCAAAAACGAGCCGCCAACGGTGTACTCCGATGAGGAACTGAAGGCTCTGGCACAGGACATTATAGGCAGCGGCGAAAGCACGGGCACCCAGGACAATCTGGCATTTCTCAAGGTGGATAAGGGTGGATATGTCCTTGTTGCCTTTATGGATAACACCGTGATCAACGAAAGCGCTATGACCTTATTCCGCTATACACTGATCTTCGGTGTCGTTGCATTGGTGCTGTTTTTCTTTCTGGCACGATTCCTCGCAAAGAAAATCGTTGCCCCTCTGGAAGAGAGCTACAAAAAGCAAAGGCAGTTTATTTCCGATGCGGGACATGAACTGAATACGCCGGTATCGGTAGTCAGCGCCAACGCAGAGCTTTTATCCAGAGAGCTTGGCGATAACCAATGGCTTCAAAACATTCAGTACGAGAATGGGCGCATGGGGATGCTGGTCAGTCAACTGCTGGAGCTTGCCCGGACAGAAAATGTCACACCCCAGATGGAACACATTGATTTGAGCCGCCTGGTTGCCGGTGAAATGCTTCCCTTTGAAAGTGTAGCTTTTGAAAAAGGGCTTGTACTGAACAGTAATATCATGAATGGAATTGCTGTGGAAGGTAACAGCACCCAGTTAAAGCAGCTGACCTCCATTCTGCTGGATAATGCGATCCGTCACAGCAAGCCTGACGGCGAAGTGCGCCTGACCCTAACTAAGGATCACAGCATTACAGAACTTTCTGTGATTAACAAGGGTGACGAAATCCCCGCAGAACACAGGGATCGGATCTTTGAACGGTTCTACCGTATGGATACCGCCCGGAACGGCGAGGACAAGCACTATGGCCTTGGTCTTGCCATTGCCAAGGCAATCGTGGATACCCATCACGGCCACATTGAGGTGCTTTGCTATAACGGCCTTGTGGAATTCCGGGCAAGTATCCCCGCCGCGAAAGAAAAGTAAACAATCTGTGACTTCAATCAAATTTCAATCTTCCTCCTGTACAATGTGACCATCACAGTACAGGAGGATTATTTATGGCATTTCTAACCGTATTCAAGCGATACGAATTGAAATATCTGCTGACTC
>JAZOBY010000041.1:0-8921 GCA_045596215.1 Faecousia sp. | reverse complement strand
GGGATCGTCGTAAACCTCCTGAGGCTTGCCGATCTGCTGCACGACACCCAGCTTCATAACCACGATCATATCGGAGATGGACATTGCCTCTTCCTGGTCATGGGTGACGAAGACGGTGGTAATACCGGTCTCCTTCTGGATACGGCGGATCTCCTCACGGGTCTGCAGTCTCAGACGGGCGTCCAGGTTGGACAGGGGTTCGTCCAGCAACAGAACGCGGGGCATTTTTACCAGAGCACGGGCGATGGCCACACGCTGCTGCTGACCACCGGACATTTCGCCGGGCTTACGGTCCATCAGATCTTCGATCTGAACCAACTTTGCGGCATGGTATGCCCGATCCAGCATATCCTTCTTGGACATTTTGTCCGCACCCTTCAGGTTCTGCAGGGGGAAGAGGATATTCTGCTTCACGGTCATGTGGGGATACAGTGCGTAGTTCTGGAACACCAGACCAACGCCGCGGCTTTCAGTGGGAAGATTGGTAACATCGTCGTCACCGAAGAAGATTTGGCCGCCTGTGGGCTTCTGCAAGCCGCTGATCATGTACAGCGTGGTGGATTTGCCGCAGCCGGAGGGGCCCAGCAAACCGATCAACTTGCCATCCGGAATTTCGAAGGTGAAATCGTTGACAGCAACGACTTCCTTACCTGCCTTCTTATCACGGCTGGGGAAGATCTTGGTCAGATTCTGCAAAACAACTTTCATATGAATCCCTTCCTATATAAATTATTTCTTTTTTATTTAATAATCCGCCTGAGCGGCATTTTCTTCATGCAATTGCTTGTAATATTCCAGCTGTTCTTCCGGGGTATCGAAGATCATCTGGCTTCCCAGGTCTACTGCGATGGTGCAGGCCATCAGGTCGTGGATCGCGGTTTTGTTCCGGGTGACCAATGCAACGATTGCCGGAATCAGCAGAGCAGCCAGGCACAGGATGAGTCCGCCAAGGCCGAGGATTCCGAAAATCGACGCCAACAAAAGGAAAATCGGAATCATGGTCTCTATTGTAAATTTACCCAGAACGGCCCGGACAAACAGCATAAAGGTGGTAACCTTGATGCCATCTTTCCGCATCAGCCCGATGCCGAAAACCTTCTTGCCCAGTGTCTGGCCGTTTTTCAGCCACAGCGGAATCAGAAATTCCAGAATCAGCAGTGCTCCCAAAAAGCCACCGGACACTGTGACCAATGTCAAATTCAGCACCAGTTCGTATGTCTTTTGTGCTTCGGTGTCCTTGGACAGGGCTTCCGATGCTGCCTCATACCGGGCCAGGTCTTCCTCGGTCAGTTTCTCGTAATCCTCGTCCGTTAAATCGAATGAGACGTCATACTCTTTTTCGTACCGGTCATAAACGGCATCGATCTGGTCAATATGGGCATCCAGGTCCAGCACATAGGACAGTCCGGCCATGAAACCTGTTGCCAGAACCAGCACCAAAATAATGTCCAGCAACCAAGCTGGCACACGTCTGAGCATACTTGCTTTTTGAATATCGTAGTTCATTTTTCCCTCCGGGGGTGTGCACGTCGTGCAAAATTGTTACGCTTTTTCAGCATCATATAGTATAGCATATGTTTTTACAAAAATCCACAGTAAATTACAAAAAATTCCTGCTGTTTGCAGATTATTTTATGCATTGTTCCAACGCCGTCACGAGTCCGCAGGGGATGGCCAGATTTCCCTGACCGACTCCCATTTGAATATGGGGCTTGTTGCCGCCGTGATAGTCACTGCCGCCGCTGTGGAGAAGGCCGAATTCATCCGCCACCTTCTTTGCGGTGGCCGTTGTTTGCTCATCATAAGTGGAATACATGGTTTCCATTCCATCCAGTCCGCAGGGCACGGCTTCCGTCAGAAATTCTCTGAGCTGCGTCTCGTTCAGATTCAAAAACGGATGGGCCAGCACCGCCACCGCACCCAGGGATTTGATATAGCGGATGATCTCAAAGGGAGAAAACCGCTCAGGCGGTGTGTAGTAGCCCCGTTTGGGATTAAGCAGCTGCTTAAATGCCGCTTGAATCGACTCCGTATATCCCAGTCGGGTCAGCTCCGCGGCGATCAAAGCCCGGTTGACCTGACCTTCCGGCGTGCTGTTTTTAACCTGCTCATAATCTATAAGGTATCCGGCAGCGTTCAATTTCTCCACCAAATCCCGGTTGCTTTGCTCTTTACGCAGACGGTAGCCTTCCAGCAGATCCGTAATGGAAGCAAAATGCTCCGGTTTCAGGAACAGTCCCAGAATATGCAGCTCCGTTCCCTTGTAATCCGTAGAAAACTCTGTGCCGGCTATTGCCCGGACAGATTTTCCCTCTGCCGCTTTCAAAAACTCCGGCAGGCCGGCTACTGTATTATGATCCGTCAGGGCAATGGCATTCAAGCCCCGTTCCTGGGCCAATTCCAAAAGCCGGGTGGGCGTATCCGTTCCGTCAGAAAAAGTGGAATGATTGTGCAGATCACAAAATTCAGCCATGGGGAGCACCCCTCTTTCTATTGTATGTCATCTACTGCTATTTTAATTTGTATCCATTTTGCTGTCAAGTCCGGCGGAGCAGGAATTGACTGGGAATATTTTTCCTAAAAAATAGAAAAAAACTCTTGACAAAGGAAACTCAGCGTGGTATTCTTTTTACGGTTAGCAGATGCTAACCGCATATATTAGCTCTGCTTTGGAAAGGAGAAATCCTATGAATACACTTCGTCAGGCAAAAGTGGGTCAGACGGTCACAGTGGTCAAACTTCACGGTGAAGGTGCGGTCAAGCGCCGGATCATGGACATGGGCATCACCAAGGGCACGGAGATCTACATCCGCAAGGTAGCACCTTTGGGCGATCCTATTGAAGTCACCGTCCGGGGCTATGAGCTGTCTTTACGCAGAGAAGACGGTGAAATGGTGGAAGTCCGGTAATAAAAAAATTTTTGTGCATTGGTTAGCATCCGCTAACCAGAAACGAGGTATTTTATGAGTTTGAAAATTGCACTTGCCGGCAACCCCAACTCCGGTAAGACCACATTGTTCAACGCCCTCACCGGCTCCAACCAGTATGTTGGCAACTGGCCCGGTGTTACCGTTGAAAAGAAAGAGGGCAAGCTGAAACGCCACGATGACGTGACCGTGGTGGACCTGCCCGGCATCTACTCCCTGTCCCCCTACACTTTGGAAGAAGTGGTGGCCCGGAAATTCCTGGTGGATGAACGCCCCGACGTGATTCTGAACATCGTGGACGGCACCAACCTGGAACGCAACCTGTACTTAACCACCCAGCTGATGGAGTTGGGCATCCCCGTGGTGGTGGCCATCAACATGATGGACATTGTCCGCAAAAACGGCGACAAGATCGATATCGCCGCCCTGTCCAAGGGCCTGGGCTGTCCGGTTGTGGAGATCTCTGCACTGAAAAGCGACGGCATCTTCGACGCTGCACAGGCCGCCATCGATGCTGCCCAGGCAGGCCCGGTCATCCCCCGGCATATTTTCTCCGGCACTGTGGAGCACGCCCTTGCTCATATCGAAGAAGCGGCGGTTCACGGTCTCAGCGAAACACAGCAGCGCTGGTACGCCATCAAGATCTTTGAGAGGGATGAGCGGGTACTGGAACGCCTGAATATCCCCGTCGAAACCCTGAAACATATGGAATCTGATATTGTCGCCGTGGAACAGCTGCTGGATGACGATGCGGAGGCCATCATCACCAACGAGCGGTACGATTATATTTGCAGTATGTTAAAGAACTGCTACAAGAAGAAATCTGCCGGTAAAATGTCTCTTTCCGACAAGATCGACCTGGTGGTTACCAACCGGATTCTGGCTCTGCCCATCTTTGCGGCGGTGATGTGGGTGGTCTACACCCTGTCTATCGGCACCGTGGGCGACTGGACGGTTGTGTTTATGAACGACGGTCTGTTTGGCTCCTTTGCCGAGCTGGTGGAAGCCGGAAGCATGCCCGCCTGGATGGGCTCCTGGCTCAGCATCCCTGAGCTCTTGGATCTGGTGCTTCTCAATGCCGAAGGCACTCCCATCATTGCCCCCTGGCTGTACAGCCTGATCATGGACGGCATCGTGGGCGGCGTTGGTGCAGTTTTGGGCTTCGTTCCTCAGATGCTGGTGCTGTTCCTGCTCCTGTCCATTTTGGAAGATTGCGGCTATATGTCCCGTGTCGCTTTTATCATGGACCGGCTTTTCCGTAAGTTCGGCCTGTCCGGTAAGTCCTTTATTCCCATGCTGGTCTCCTCCGGCTGTGGTGTCCCCGGCATCATGGCATCCCGTACCATTGATCAGGACCGTGACCGGAAAATGACCATTATGACCGCCGGTTTCATCCCCTGCGGTGCAAAAATGCCCATCGTTGGCCTGATCGCCGGTGCACTGTTCGGCGGAAGCGGTCTGATTGCCACCTCCGCCTACTTCATCGGCATTGCCGCCGTGGTCATCTCCGGCCTCATTCTGAAAAAGACCAAGCCTTTTGCGGGCGATGCCGCTCCCTTCGTTATGGAGCTTCCCGCTTACCACGCACCTGTGGCCAGCAACATTTTCCGTGCCACCTGGGACCGCGGCTGGGGCTTCATTAAGCGGGCCGGTACGGTGATCGTTGCCGCCAGCATCATCATCTGGGTGATGAATAGCCTTTCCTTTGAGGGCGGCTTCCACTACATCACCGAGGAGAACGGCGGTGCTTCCATTCTGGAACTGATTGGAACAGGTCTGGCATTTCTCTTCGCACCTCTGGGCTTCGGCACCTGGCAGGCGGCTGTTGCCACCGTTCTGGGTCTGGTGGCCAAGGAAGAAGTAGTTGGCGTGTTCGGTACCCTGTCTCAAATGCTGGGCGAGGGTGCGGATCTGATGGGCGAAGTGGAAGAGGGCGTGTTTGAAAACGCTGTCCTCATTGGCAAGGAATTCCTGTACGGAAGCAGGCTGTCCGGTATGTCCTTTATGATCTTCAACCTGCTGTGTGCCCCCTGCTTTGCAGCCATGGGTGCCATTAAGCGGGAAATGAACAACGCCAAGTGGACCTGGTTTGCCATTGGCTATATGTGCGTGTTTGCCTATGTGATCAGCCTGATCGTCTATCAGTTCGGTGCCTGGTTCATCGGTGCGGGCAATATCTTCGGCACCATTGCCGCCGCGGCATGCCTGATCACCCTGGTTTACCTGTTGGTACGGAAAAACAAATATGCAAATGCTCCTGTGAGCGTCAAGTAAGGAGGGTTCCTATGGATTGGCCTACGATTATCGTCGCGGCAATCATCGGTTTGATCTTCGTGGTCATTGTGGTTACGCAGATCCGTAACCGGATGAAAGGAAAGTCTTCCTGCTCCTGCGGCGGAAACTGCGGTGCTTGCGGCGCTTGCAAGCATTAAACGGATTCATGTCATTCCGAGCCAGTGCGCACACTGGCGTGGGAATCCGTTCCCCCTGCGGCTCATAGAGCCGCGTGGCACCACAGGTGCCACAAGAAATACGGATTGCCACACCAGTGACCACGGGTCACTGGTTCGCAATGACAGGTTTTTTGACACACCCAGCCCACTGCCTTGTGCAGTGGGCTGAATTTTTGTCAAACAAAGCAGAAAAGGCCTTGCTATTTCCTTATCAATGGGTTAGAATAAACGGGATATATTTTAACGAAAAGAGGTTGCCCGCTATGGAAAAACTCGGTTTTGACAACGCAAAGTATCTGCAAATGCAATCCCAGCATATCCGCAAGCGGTTGGATGCTTTCGGCGGCAAGCTGTATTTGGAATTCGGTGGCAAGCTCTTTGACGATCACCACGCCGCCCGGGTTTTGCCCGGCTTTGAGCCGGACAGCAAGCTGCAAATGCTGTTGCAGCTGAAAGACCAGGTGGAAGTGATCATTGCCATCAACGCAGGCGACATTGAAAAGAACAAGATCCGGGGCGATTTGGGCATTACTTATGACCGGGACGTGCTTCGCCTTCTGGACATTTTCCGGGAATTGGGACTGTATGTTTCCAGCGTGGTGCTCACCCGATTCCAGGATCAGAACGTGGCAAAAGCGTTCCAGGCCCGGTTGGAAGGTCTGGGGCTGAAGGTCTACCATCATTACGACATCCCGGGCTATCCCTCGGACACCGCCCGCATTGTCAGCGAGGACGGCTTCGGCCGCAACGAGTATATTGAAACAACCCGCTCTTTGGTGGTGGTCACCGCCCCCGGTCCGGGAAGCGGTAAGCTGGCCACCTGTCTGAGCCAGCTGTATCACGAACACATCCGGGGCATTACTGCCGGTTACGCCAAATTTGAGACGTTCCCCATCTGGAATCTCCCCCTGAATCATCCGGTGAATCTGGCCTATGAAGCCGCTACCGCGGACCTGAACGATGTGAATATGCTGGATCCTTTCCACCTGGAAGCCTACGGCACCACCACCGTCAACTACAACCGGGATGTGGAAGCTTTTCCCGTGCTGGTGGCCATGTTTGGGCAGATTTTGGGCACTTGCCCGTACAAATCCCCCACGGACATGGGCGTCAACATGGTGGGCAACTGCATCATTGATGACGATGCGGTGAAGGAAGCCTCCCGGCAGGAGATCATCCGCCGGTACTATACCGCCCTGTGTGACCACAAAAAGGGCAAGGTTTGCGACGAAGTAGTGCGGAAATTGGAGCTGCTGCTGAAAAAGGCCAATGTGGATCTTTCCGCCCGGAAGGTTGTTTCCGCCGCACTGGCAAAAGCAGAGGAAACCGGCCTGCCGGCCGCCGCTATGGAACTGCCCGACGGAAGAATCGTCACCGGCAAAACCTCCAATTTGCTGGGTGCGTCTGCGGCTTTGCTTCTGAACGCCTTGAAAACCCTGGGCGGCATCCGGGATCGGCTGCATTTGATTGCTCCCGTGGTCATCGACCCCATCCAGAAGCTGAAAGTGGGATATCTGGGCAACCGCAATCCCCGCCTGCATACGGATGAAGTGTTGATTGCCCTGTCCATCAGTGCCGCCACCAATCCCACGGCGGAGCTGGCTATGGAGCAGCTGAGCAACCTCCGGGGAAGCGAAGTCCATTCCACGGTGATTCTGTCGGAGGTGGACGAAATGATGTTCAAGCGTTTGGGCATCCGGGTCACCTGCGAGCCTAAATTTAAAGGATAAAAACCAGCCCCCTCTGACGAGGGGGCCCTTTACCTTCCCCCGGGGGAGGGTATAAAACAACCCCCAAGGCGTTGGCCTTGGGGGTAAATCATACTATTTTTTAGGATACGGCTTCTTTTGTGCTGTTCTACCCAGCAAATAATCTGTACTGACACCGTAAAAATCCGCCAATTTTTGCAATACATCTGTGGGGATATCCCGCTTTCCGCTTTCATAGTGGGAGTAGCAGGCTTGGGTACAATTAAGCATCTTAGCCAAATCTTCTTGTTTTAAATCCCGGTCTTCCCGCAGATCACGAATTCTTTGATACATTCTCCCACCCCTTTACTTCCAGTATATACAAAACATTTTGTTATATTGACTTATATAACAAAATGTTATATATTGAAGAAAAGGGGGGATTATTATGAATAAGGACGAATTATGGTACTACTTGGTTCCTATGATGGAACAGGACCCGGATTATCAACAGGCCTTGCAAAAATTGAAAGACGTCGAGCCGGATTACTTAGCTCTTTTGGAAACCATGACACCTGAAAATCAAGAGATACTGGAACGCTACATTGCCGCTTGTGAAGCCCTGGACGATCCCTTGATTTTCCTTGCCTATCAAATTGGTCGAAACATAATGTAGGGGCAAGCATTGCCTATTCGAAAGGCCCCCTCTGACGAGGGGGCCCTTTACCTTCCCCCGGGGAAGGGTATAAAACAACCCCCAAGGCATTGGCCTTGGGGGTTATCATTTTCAATTAGTCAGCAACGTAGGGCAGCAGAGCGATCTGACGGGCACGCTTGATAGCGGTGGTCAGGTCACGCTGGTGAGCTGCACAGGTACCGGTGGTACGGCGGGGCAGGATCTTGCCACGCTCGGACAGGTAACGGCGGAGCTTTGCAGTGTCCTTGTAATCGATGCTGGTCACCTTATCCACGCAGAATGCGCAAACCTTCTTGCGCTTGCGGGGGCGAACACGCTGTTCGTTAGCCATAACGGATTACCTCCTTGTAAGTTTGAAGAAAAGTTCAGAGTTTAAAACGGCAGTTGTGCATCATCGTCTTCCAGCATCGCGAAATCGGATGCGGGAGCAGCAGCCGGAGCGGAGTAGCCGCCGAAGCTGCCGGCAGCAGGAGCGGAATAGCCACCTGCATTGTCGCCGTCGCGTCTGCTGTCGCCGAAGTAGACATTGTCTGCCACGATTTCAGCAGTGCGGCGTTTGTTGCCGTCTTTGTCGGTCCAGGGTCTGATCTGGAGCCGGCCGGAAACCACTGCCATGCGGCCCTTGGTGAAATACTTGGAGACGAACTCTCCGGTCTGACGCCAAGCGACACAGTCAATGAAGTCGGTTTCCTTTTCGCCGTTCTCGTTCTTGCCAAAGTCGCGATCGACTGCAAGGGTGAAGCTGGCAACAGCAACGCCGCTGCCGGTACGGCGCAGTTCGGGGACACGGGTCAAACGACCCATAATGGTGATGTGGTTGAGCATATCTTAGCCCTCCACTACGGTGGTCAGGCAACGCATGATGCCTTCGGTGATCTTCATCACACGCTCCATCTCTGCGGGGAACGCAGGATTAGACTCGAAGTTCATCAGAACGTAGTAACCCTCGGGCAGATCGTTGATGGGGTATGCCAGACGACGCTTGCCCCACTCATCGATGTTTGTGAGAGTACCCTCCGCTTCCACCATTGCCTTGAACTTTTCCACAAGTGCTGCGATGCCCTCCTCGCCCTGAGCGGGGTCGATGATGTAGAGCACCTCATACTTACCGGTGATCTTAGCCATGTTGATTGCACCTCCTTTTGGACTTTTGGCC
>JAZOBY010000040.1:0-64828 GCA_045596215.1 Faecousia sp. | reverse complement strand
CGGACGCGGCAGATACTCTCGTCCGAGGGAACTTCGTACATGACCTTGGTCATGATTCCTTCCATAACGGAGCGAAGTCCGCGTGCGCCCATCTCCTTTTCGATTGCCTTGTCGGCAATGGCGCCGAGAGCCTCATCGTCGAATATAAGCTCGACATCGTCCATGGCCATCAGTGCGGTATACTGACGTGTCAGGGCGTTCTTGGGCTCGGTGAGGATGCGGATAAGATCCTCGCGGCTGAGAGAATTCAGAGGAGTTACAACGGGCAGACGTCCGATAAGCTCGGGAATAATGCCGAAGCGGAGAAGATCCTGCTGCTGGATATGCTGCAGAGTCTCGCCCACGTTTCTCTCCTTACTGCTTTTAATATCAGCGCCGAAGCCCATGCTCTTTTTGTCAAGGCGCTGCTCGATTATCTTTTCGATACCGTCAAAAGCGCCGCCGCATATGAACATGATATTGCTGGTGTCCATGCTGATGAACTCCTGGTGGGGATGCTTTCTGCCGCCCTGGGGAGGCACGTTGGCCACAGTGCCCTCCAGAATCTTCAGCAGAGCCTGCTGAACACCCTCGCCGGACACATCACGGGTGATGGAGGTATTCTCGCTCTTGCGGGAAATTTTGTCCATCTCGTCAATGTAGATTATGCCGTGCTGGGCACGCTCCACATCAAAGTCCGCGGCCTGCAGAAGGCGCAGGAGTATGTTCTCAACGTCCTCGCCCACATAGCCGGCTTCGGTGAGAGTGGTGGCGTCAGCAATGGCAAAGGGCACATCCAAAATCCTGGCTAAAGTCTGGGCAAAGAGGGTCTTGCCGCTTCCCGTCGGGCCAATGAGCAGAATATTGCTCTTTTGCAGTTCCACGTCGGAATCAAAATTGTTATAAATACGCTTATAGTGGTTATACACTGCCACGGACAATGCAATTTTCGCATCCTCCTGCCCCACAATGTAGCTGTCCATAAAGGTCTTCATTTCCATGGGGGTGGGCAGTTTTTCGGGCTTACGCAATTTGCCGCGGTGATCAACCTGCAGGTCATCTTGCAAAAGTTCCCCGCAGGCGTGAACGCATTCACTGCAAATATACACGCCGGGGCCGGCAATCAGTCGATCCACCTGGGTTTCCCGCTTGCCGCAAAAACTGCAACGGATGGACTGGTCTTCATTTCTTGCCATGAAAGCGTTACCGCCTTTCTAAAAAATTAATGACGATCCAGAACACGGTCGATCAGACCGAATTCCAGTGCCTCCTGGGCAGTCATAAAATTGTCGCGCTCGCAGGCGGCAGTCACTTCTTCAACGGACTTGCCGGTGTTCTCAGCCAAAATGCGGTTCATCCGCTCTTTGATGGTCTGCAAACGCTTCATATGGATGGCCATATCCGTGATCTGACCCTGGGTACCGGCACTGGGCTGGTGGATCATGATCTCGGAATTGGGCAGAGCCATCCGCTTGCCCTTTGTGCCGGCGCTGAGCAGGAATGCACCCATGGATGCCGCCATGCCCACGCAAATGGTGGCAACATCGCACTTGATGTATTGCATGGTGTCGTAAATGGCCATACCTGCGGTGACACTGCCACCGGGGCTGTTGATATAAAATTGGATATCCTTGTCCGGATCCTGGGCCTCCAGGTACAGAAGCTGGGCAACCACCAATGATGCGGTGGTGTCATTGACTTCCTCGGACAGGAAAATGATACGGTCGTTCAGCAGACGGGAGAAAATATCATAGCTACGCTCTCCCCGACTGGTCTGTTCAACAACATAAGGTACTAAACTCACTGCTAACGTCTCCTTTCATGGGTCTGAAACATTCTAACCACGAAACAGGCTGCTTATTCCTTAATTAAGCCTCTTCCTTGGCAGCAGGGGCAACGGCTTTTGCGTTGTCCACGATCACCTTAACGGCCTTACGGGTCTTCAAGCTGGTCTGGATCTCCTCAACAGGAACCATGGTCTTGACCTTGTCCAGCTCCAGAGAATACTGAGCCGCAACAGCAGCATACTCTGCTTCCACATCCTCATCGGTAACGGTGATGTTCTCAACCTCGATGATCTTCTCCAAAGTCACATTGACCTTGGCCTGCTTCTCAGCCGCGGGACGGAAAGCGTTACGCATGGTGTTCAGGTCGCCGCCCATCATCTTTGCGTACTGCTCCACGGAGTAGCCGCTCATCTGCAGCTGATAAGCAAAACGCTCCATCTGGCTGTCCAGCTCGGCTTCGATCAGCGCATTGGGCATATCCACAGTGGTGTTCTCAGCAGCCTTATCCACAGCAGCCTGCTCGAAAGCGTTGTCGATCTGCTTCTGAGCGTTTTCCAGAGCCTTGGAACGGATGTCGGCCTTCAGCTCATCCAGGGTGTCGAACTCGGAAACGTCCTTGGCAAACTCGTCATCCTGTGCAGGAACGATTGTGGTGGTAACCTTATTGCACTTTACGTGGAACACAACAGCCTTGCCGGCCAGTTCCTTGTGATAATCCTCGGGGAAAGTGATGTCAATGTCCTTCTCCTCACCGGCGGACATGCCAACTACCTGCTCCTCAAAACCGGGAACAAAGGAGTTGGAGCCCAGCTTCAGGTCAAAGTTCTCGCCCTTGCCGCCGTCGAAGGGAACGCCACCCTCGAAGCCCTCGAAGTCGATGTTGGCGGTGTCACCCATCTTGGCAGCACCTTCCACAGTCTCGGTGGAAGCAACGTTCTGAGCCATACGGTCCAGTTCAGCCTGTACCTGCTCATCGGTAACGGTAGCCTCAGCCTTCTCCACTTCCAGACCCTTGTACTCGCCCAGGGTAACCTCGGGGTAAGTATCGGTGGTCAGGGTCAGGGTCACGATGCCCTCGTCGGAGATATCCATATCGGTCAGGCTGGGACGGCCAATAGCCTTCAAATCCTGCTCGACAACTGCCTTCTGGTATACTTCGGGGAAGATTTCTTCCAGGCCGTCTTCATAGAAGACATGGGCACCGTACATCTTCTCGATCAGCACACGGGTAGCTTTGCCCTTACGGAAGCCGGGGATCTGGATGTTCTTCCGTGCTTTCAGATAAGCCTTCTGCACGCCGGATTCCATCAGTTCCTTGTCAATTTCCACCACGATTGTGGCCTGATTGCCGTTCTTTTCAATGTTCTTAACAGTCATGTTTTGTGTCCTCCAATTATTCGGTGGCATACTGTCACCATTCTATTTATAATTTCAGCCGTAGTATTTTATCAAAGAAAGCGGGAAATGGCAACCCTTTTCTTAAAAAATTTTTGCTTTTTCGCAATTTATTAAAGAAAAGAACCGGGAAGCCCCGGTTCTTTACGGTATTATACAATAAGGTTTGAAGTTCAAACGGTCTGCTGACAGCAACCGAAACGTCACACCGTCCCACATGCCCTCCTGGGCAAGACCGTGGCTGGCACCGTGGAGATGTCCGTAATAGCAGTTGCGGACTTCATATTTTTTCAGTAAGTCCAATATTTCCTGGCATTCATACCCTTTATATCTGGGTGGATAATGGAGAAAAACCGTCTTTGGCAACTCCCCTGCCGATTGCAAAGAAGCCTCCAATCGCATCACTTCCCGTTTAAAGACTTTTTCATCGTGCTGGCCGCTGCGTTCCTCTTCAAAAAACCATCCCCGAGTGCCGCAAATGGCGATACCCTCATACTCAAAATGATTATTGTGAAGAATGTGAAGATTCTCAAATCCGTTTTCCTTGCAGAAATCGTGGAATTTCTTTGCCGTACTCCACCAGTAATCATGGTTGCCTTTCAGGATGATCTTCCGCCCCGGGATCTCATTGATCCAGGTAAAATCCGCTTTTGCATCCTGTAAATCCAGTGCCCAACTCAGATCCCCCATCAAAATGGTGGTATCCTCGGGCCCCACCACAGAAAACCCTTCTTTCAGTTTGTCCATGTACCCCACCCATGCACCACCGAAAATATCCATGGGCTTCGGTGCACCGAGGCACAAATGTAAGTCGCCAATGGCATAAAGAGCCATTTTGTCACTCTCCTATAATTTCACGAAGATGGTACTCTGACATTTCCATACAGTCAGATACCATTTTAATATCCGCCGCTGGGCTCTTGTCCGCCAACAGCAACGCCTGCCGGGTCTCTCCGGTTCTGGCACGATAATCCTGCAAACCGCTGTACGCCAATGCCGTCTGAGGCCCCATTACATATCCGGCCATACGATAGACGCTTGGAATGGTAGCATTGATACGATCCTGACTGCACACAGTTGCGTACATTCCCTTACGCAGGGGTTCCAGCATGCCGGTTCTGGTAGCATAGATACGCCCCTGTTCCCGTGTCTCACAGAAACGCACATTTTCCTCCACGCCGAGGGTCGCCGCAATCAGCCTTTCCATATTTTTCGGAACATTATCATCGATCCGCACTTCGCCCTGATGGAGCAAATTCCACACTGCAGGCTGGTCATGGCTGCAAATGATGTTGCCAATGGGCAGGCCCATTTCCCGGGCATGCCATGCCGCCATAGGTGCAGAAAAATCTTCGGTTGCCAGCACAATATCTATTGGCATCTGCATAGCCGGCAAATCAGAAAAAATACCAAACAGCATTGCAATACGAATGGCAATTCCAATCCACGATGTGGGTTTGTGTGCAGGGTTGCCATCTTCGCAGATTCTGGCCGACAGCCGACTGACAAAGCGTACATAATCCAGATCGTAATTACGCCACATCTCCGCCACAAGGATCCGATGGCCCATAGGTACCATTTTGATGGGATTCTTTCCGGCATACAATTCCACATCCCAGGCGGTAAGCTGCGTGCCAAAAAACAGATTCACAAGGTTTGCAATTCGCTGGCAGAAGCTCTGCTCAGCCAACCCCTGGATTTCTTCCTTGCTCAATTCCGGAAAACGGAAAGGCAGATAAAGACCCCCGTCCGGTCCTCTGTCAGACTGATTGGCCTTGAAAGCAGTATAAGTATCATATTTGTTACGGGTGGTTACATACAACATTTTTCAATCACTCCCATAGCATTGTTCCAGAAAATATCTTGTACAGTCTGCTCGTTGACACCACGTGCCAATAAACGCTCTGCCAGTTTGGGATAATCCTGCACACCGGCAAAACCGGCAGGCAAGACATCACAGCCGTCCAGGTCACCGCCCAGGGCAATGTGCTTTTCTCCTACCAACTCCAACCAGTGCAAAGCATGATCGCAGACGGTATCCAGCGTTGGATTCTCGCCTAAAAATCCCGCGTAAAGATTCAGACCCGCCACACCGCCGGTTTTGCAGATTGCCTTGAACATATCATCCGTCAGATTGCGGCTGACATTACACACAGCCCGGGAATTGGAGTGGGTCGCAATCACCGGTGCTTGGGTAATATCCATGATATCCCAAAAAGCTTCGTCGCTGATATGACTCACGTCGATGAGCATCCCAAGTCTTTGTGCTTCAAAGACATATTCCTTGCCCAGGTCTGTCAATCCGCCACCGGTCTTGTGGCTGCCGCAGAGTACGTTTTTCTCGTTCCAGCCCAATGTGGTGATACGAAAACCGATTTTGTACAGATCTTCCAGCAGTACAGGGTCGAAACCAAAACCCGCTGGTCCTTCAATGGTCAGAATCGCAGACATTTTCCCGTTCCTGCGATTTTCCTCTATTTCCGATGCAGTGTACGCCAGGGAAATCAAATCCTTGTTTTTCTCCACTTCCCGCAGAACCGACACCATTTCCCGTTCGAACAGCTCGCTGACAGTCACCCCCTCCGGAAATTTTTCCAAAGGCGTGGTAAAACAGGCAAAGCATTGGGCATAACCCGGTAATGTGGATGCCCGTTCCAGGTCGATATGGTACTCGTTTTTCCGCAACGAACCGCATTCACGCATACTTTGACCAAGCAAGGCATAGGCGGTATCACAGTGCAGATCAAAAACAGGAAAGTTCATTGAAACGCATCCTCCAAATGGGTAATTTCAGGTGTTTTCGTACGCTCACCGTCAGGGGCGTAGATTTCCACCACATCAAAGCGGGGTTGCAGGCGGGTGGGATTTTGGGACAGGTACATGGACGCAGTAATGCGGATTCTGTCCTGCTTTGCCCGGTTTACATACTCCCGAGCGGCGGCAAAATCCCCACTTTTACGAAGTTTTACCTCCACAAAGACCAAATACTTTTTGTTTTCCACAATCAGATCGATCTCACCGAAACGGGTGCGGTAGCCTGCGGCGACGATTTTATACCGCTTTTTCCGCAGATGCTCCGCCGCCAACGCCTCACCCCATGCACCGCTGATTTTACTTGTCGCCATAGAATTTTTTCAAAAAGGTGACCCGGTGCAGCGGACAATGTCCATATGTACGCAAAGCCTCGTAATGGGCCTTTGTGCCGTAGCCCTTGTGGATTTCAAAACCATATTCCGGGTACTGCTTTGCCATTTCTTCCATGTATTCGTCCCTGCTGACTTTTGCCAGGATGGACGCAGCGGCAATATTGGCACTGCGGCTGTCGCCTTTGACCACTGTCATCACAGGAAGACCGAAATCCTTTTCCCGGTTGCCGTCAATAAGGGCAAAATCTGCCTTGCCGCCCAGCTGTGTTATGGCACGTTCCATTGCCAAAAAGGTTGCCTGCAAAATGTTGATCTCATCGATCTCCTGCTCCGTTGCAAAGCCGATACCGTAGGCAATGGCCCGTTCCTTGATAATGGGCATCAGTTCCCGGCGGCGTTTGTCCGTCAGCTTCTTGCTGTCATCCAGGCCCGGGATTTCCAAATGCTCCGGCAGAATCACCGCCGCGGCGTACACAGGACCGGCCAAAGGGCCACGGCCTGCTTCATCCACGCCGCAAATAATACCTACGCCATTTTCTTTCAGGGAATCTTCAATTTCCCACAAATTTTTATCGCTCATTTTCACCCTCCCCGGGTTCTTCGAAGGTAATGCGGCCCAGTTTGCCGCTGCGATATTCGTCTAAAAGCACCTTAGCCATCCGTTCGGTGTTGATTTCTCCACCGGAAATCAGGAAACCACGCTTCCGACCGGCCATTTCCAGCAGTTCATAGCCGGGTGTCCCCTGCTCTGCTTCCAATTTGTACCGTTCTTTCAAAGATTCCGGATACCGCTTGTGGAGCACACTGATCAGATGACAGGACAGTTCTTCCACATCCAGAATCCCATCCTTGACCGCACCGGTATACGCCAGCATCATGCCCACTTCCGGGTCTTCAAACTTGGGCCAAAGGATGCCGGGGGTGTCCAAAAGCAACAGTCCGTTGTCCACCGTTACCCACTGCTTGCCACGGGTCACGCCGGGACGGTTTTCCGCTTTCGCACCCTTGCGGCCGGAGATCTGATTGATCAGCGTGGATTTGCCCACATTGGGGATACCCACCACCATGACCCGCAATGGGCGGTTCATACCTCTGGCGGCATTGCGGGCGATCTTTTCCTTCAACACAGAACGAACTGCGGGCTGAAAATCGCTGATACCTTTCCGGCTTTTGCAATCCGTAGGAACGGCGGCCATGCCCTTGCCCTTAAAATATGCCACCCAGCGTTTTGTGGCCTCCGGGTCGGCCAGATCCATCCGATTGAGAATGACGATCCGGGGTTTGTCACCGCAAATGGCATCAATATCCGGATTGCGGCTGGCAAAAGGAATCCGGGCATCCACGATCTCGCACACCGCGTCCACCTGTTTCAGATCCGCTTCGATCTGACGGCGGGTTTTGGTCATGTGGCCAGGATACCACTGGATATTCATTTGCTCCTGCATCAATCGATCACTCCAATTCTTCCAAAGTCCTTCTCTTCTTCGCCTTCATTTGTGCCGGGCAGAAGCAGGAAAAACACTTTGCCCAGGACTTCCCGCTTGTCAATGAATCCGATTTCCGGGTGGCGACTGTCTTTGGAGCCGTTTCGGTTATCTCCCAATACAAAGAGGCAGCCATCGGGTACTTCCAGAGGGAAACCGGTTCCCTCATAGTTATCGGTAGGTGTCAAGGTGTAGGGTTCATCCAATGCCACGCCGTTTACGTACACAATGCCGGCGTCAAAATCAATATCCACAACCTGTCCCTCTGTTGCAATCACACGCTTGACAATGGGTGCACCGTTGTCGAAGCTTTCCTTGCTGGCAACGATAATATCGCCCTGCTGAGGATTCTGATAAAATGTGCTGCTCAAAAGAAGGAGATAATCCCCGTCAAACAGAGTGTTATTCATAGATGTACCGGACACAACAACAACCCGGAACAGCAGTAAGAATACCAAAATCAAGCCGGACAGCAAATACACCAGATCGTGCAGGTACATCAGCAGCGTTCCTTGCCAGCCTGTCTTTTCGTTGCGACGGGCAGACTTCTTTTCGGATACAGTTTCTGCATCATCTGCAGAATCCGACTGTGACTCCTCGTTGTGCCACCAATCCAAAAGTTCGTCGATATCTTTTTCCGGAATATTCTCATTTTCCGGGGTATATTCATTCAATTCTTTTTCGTCCAAAATAATCACTCCCAATTCTGTGTGGGCAAATGGGTACAACTTCCCTTTTACACTTGTCTACCATTATAAACCAAAAGAATACAAAAAAAAAGAGGGCAAGCCCTCTTTTTTTTCGTTTTTTTGTTAGACTTTCTCTTTGATCTTAGCAGCCTTGCCCATACGGTCGCGGAGATAGTACAGCTTTGCACGACGAACCTTACCGTGACGGACGGTCTCGATCATTGCAACGTTGGGGGAATGCAGGGGGAAGACCTTCTCGCAGCCGACGCCGTAGCTGAAACGACGTACGGTGATGGTCTCACCGATTCCACCGTGCTTGCGGGCGATAACGGTGCCTTCAAACACCTGGATACGCTCGCGGGAACCTTCCTTGATACGCACATGCACACGAACGGTGTCACCGACCTGAACTTCGGGCAGTTCTTCCTTCATGTACTGGCTGGCCAGAGCCTTTACCAAATCCATAAACTTGTCCTCCTTAAATATTAGGCGTTCTTACGGCGCATTTTAGCCCGCAGAGGACTCACCTTGATTTCAGACTGACGTATTATAGCACAGTATTTTCCAAAAATCAAGCATTATTTTAGGAAATCTTTTATTTTTCCGCCAAATAATTGGCTCTTCCGGAATGGTACAGATTATTCCCCTGACTGTCAATAATCACAACTGCCGGAAAATCTTCCACTTCCAGTTTGCGGATGGCCTCCGCACCCAGATCATCATAAGCAATCACTTCTGCCTTTTTGATGCACTTACTCAAAAGTGCACCGCATCCGCCGATGGCACCAAAGTACACTGCACCGTGCTCTTGCAT
Organism: Faecousia sp.; assembly: GCA_045596215.1. Lineage (GTDB taxonomy): Bacteria > Bacillota > Clostridia > Oscillospirales > Oscillospiraceae > Faecousia. The sequence continues at coordinate 55,534 of JAZOBY010000040.1, read as the reverse complement.
GGCCGCAACCACTTCCGGGCCTCGTTTTCCCTTGCCGATCATACCGGTAAGGCCAAGCTTGATCAGGGTTGGACTGTATGCGTCCATGCGATACGACGTGGTAGGGCCGGCAGAACCGATAACCTCTCCGGGTTTGGCTGGTGTTGGGCCGACGAAGTAGATGATGCTGTCTTTCACATCCAGGGGCAGCTCCTTCCCTGCCTCCACCAGTTCACATAAACGCTTATGGGCCGCATCCCGGGCGGTATAAATCACACCGGAGATCAGACAACTATCCCCTGCGTGCAGCTGTTTTACCTTATCTTTTGTCAAAGGTGTGGTGATCATTACCGTTTTCATATCAGAGCACCTCCGTTTTGTGCCGGGTCACATGGCAGTTGATATTCACCGCCACAGGAAGGCCGGCAATGTGGGTTGGACAGGTTTCAATATTCACCGCCAATGCGGTAGTCTTGCCGCCAAAGCCCTGAGGGCCAATACCCAATGCATTGATGCTTTCCAACAATTCCTGTTCCAGCTGTGCATAAAAGGGCTTTTCGTTGGGCTCGTCCACATTGCGAAGCAAAGCTTTCTTTGCCATATAAGCCGCTTTGTCAAAAGTACCGCCAATGCCTACGCCCACAACAATGGGCGGACAGGGATTCGGCCCTGCGTCTTCAACAACTTTCAGCACAAAATCCTTGACACCCTGCACGCCGTCGGAGGGGCGAAGCATCTTGATCTGGCTCATATTTTCACTGCCGAAGCCCTTGGGTGCAACGGTAATCTCGATTTGATCACCGGGTACGAATTCCACATACAGCATCGCCGGGGTGTTGTCCCCGGTGTTCACCCGGTCCAAAGGATCGCGAACCACACTTTTTCGCAAATAGCCATCGCTGTATCCACGGCGAACGCCCGCATTGACTGCTTCCGTAATATCTCCCAGCACATGAACATCCTGGCCAATCTTCAAAAAGACACAGGCCATGCCGGTATCCTGACAAACAGGAACATCCTCCCGGTCTGCAATTTGATAATTTTCAATGATTCGCTCCAGAATTTCCTTTGCCTGGGGCCAAGTTTCCCGGGCATACATGGCACACAGTCTGGATTTGATGTCCTGACTCAAATGGCAATTTGCTTCAACACAAAGCTTCGCCACGGCTTCGGTTATTCTTTCCCCGCAAATCTGACGCATAGCAATTCTCCTAACAACGTTCTGTATGGAACTATTGTAGCACCCCTATTGGAAAGTGTCAACAAATGAGAAAGCACGCCTTACGGCGTGCTTTGGATTATTTGGTGACTTTGCTTCTCTTCAGCTTCTTACAATCATCAGAAAGGGATTTATGGTCGAAGATCATAGAAAGGCCGAAAGACAGCGGTGTGACCAGCACATAGACCGGGATGATCATCCAGAACCAGGGCCAATATTTTGTCTGCCCGGCAAACTCACCAACCGGTACGGTCTTGAAGAAATCCGGGGTAAACAGTGCCAGAAAATCACCGATAGCATCATTTGTGCCCGGGCCCCAAATGTAGGACGTATTCTTATAGCCGATTTCAAAGAACGCCCCTTGGTCACGCAACGGAATGTAGCCCAGTTCAGACTGGAATATCTGATTGAGCATGATAAACAGCATCAGAAGCAGCAGACCTGTGGGTGCACTGAGGATCCGCTTGTAGGAGAGCTTGTGGTGACCAAACAGAACCATCAAAAGCGGCACCGCCAGTACCATCCAATGGTGATAATAGAAACGAACGATATCCAGCTGCTCCCCCAGCTGATCAACTTTGGCAATCGGCTCCTGGGGATAAAACAGGGCGATCAAACCGCTGAGAACGCCGATGTAGAACATGTAATCCTTGATCTTATCATTTTTCGACCAGAAGAAGAATGGGAACAGGGCGATATTTGCACCACAAATGTTGACGAACCAACTATCACGAAGCATCCGTGCTTCGTCAACAGAGTACGGCGGGATGTAGACTTTCAAAAAATGCAGGAGCAAGCCAAATGCCAACAGGCCAAACAATACCCCTTTCTGCACCTTGACACTTGCGTTACGCAGGCCAAAATACAAGCCGAGGATTGCACCGGTGGACAGAATCAACCAAAAGAAATACCAGCCATTGAACATTGCAATAAACATACGCACAACCAACTTTCTTTGTCGATATTTGGTATGCTAACTGTAAAATTTTAGCGTCAAAATGTCAAGGCACTTAAAGAAATCTTAATTTCCTATCTGGAAAAAGGACATCCCGCAGGATGTCCTTTTAGATTAATTTCAGCTATGCAAGTCAATTTTCGGTATCTATGCTGCCAAACTGTGCGGAAGATGTGATGGTCATTTGTATCGATTCCTCCGCATATTTTGCGGTAAGCAAGGTTTCACTCTCGATACCGGTCAGTTCACTGCCCGCAAAATACACCGTGATTGTCTGGCTACCGGATTCCAGAATAATGCCTGTCCCGGCCACGGAAGATTGGTGTAGGGAAAGATCCACCCGGTCAACAGTGAGTATGTAAACTCCCGTCTCTTGTTTTTGGATGTTCGTCACGCTAATGCCGCTGTATCTGGCATAGTCGATCAGACTGTCGATGAACGCCTTGGCCTCTGCTTCCGCCTGGGAGACATTTTGTGACTGCTCACCGGAAGTTACTGTCTGTTCCCCGTTTTGATACGTCATGGTCAGACTTTGGTCGTCCATCTTTGAATCAATCGCATAATAATATGCACCGTTTTTTCTTCCGTAGGTGATCAGATCGTGCTCTTCATACCGGACACTTTCCTTCGGCATATCGTAAAGCGTAGTGATATCCAGAGCGAACTGTCCTTCGGCGATATCCTGTTTTTCTTTAAGTGCCTGGGACACATAGTCCAAAACCCGTATATCGGCCACCTGCGTATACTCTGACAGCGACAACATCAGCGGGTCAATTTGCGTGTCATTGAATCCCGAATACCGGGCAACAATCGTCAATCGGGGCTGTGCTTCATCCTCCGCAAACACGAGAGAAACATCCACCTTCTGTATGTAAAAATCCGCATCCGCAGTGATCTTTACATACATATCCGTAATGGCCACGCCCAGCTCTGTATCGGAAATCATCATGCTGTCCAGAACTTCATCCACCGTTTTCTTTGTGTATCCGGAGAATTGAAGCGTCCAGGTATCGTCTTCCCCTTTTGAAAACTTGCTGGAAGTGCAGGTGGCAAGATCCACATCACCGATAAACAACCCACTGCTTTTTGATTGTCTGAAATCTTCCCAAGCCATGGGCGAGCAGAACTTCTGATCGTAGGAACCGTCGTTTGTGGCTGTGTACACCATGCCATCATAGTATGCCTCTGCTGTACTGACCTCCTGTGCCAGGGAGAGTTCCTCACACCTGGCAGACGTGCGGTTATCTGCGTAATAGGAATCGGACGCCAGCAGAATGCTTCCGGAGCTGTTCATCCGCACCTCATAGCCCATCGTGTAATATCGCATATCCATAATGATGTCCGTTTTCATGGAACGTACACCATCCATGGTTTCGTTGATCTTCTCCCAAAGGGCGATTGCACTCTCAGGCTCATAGACGGTGTCTATTTCTTTCTTACAGGCCGTTAAGGAAACCGAAAAGACCAGCAAAACAGCAAGCAGGCCGCATAAAATTGCCCTACGCATAGATACTCCCTCCTCTATATTTTCGGTAATTATACCATTTTTGTCGTTTTCTGTCAACAAAACCGGATTTTGCATCCCAAAAACAGAAAAAAAACGAATCAAAGTGAAAGCAGAGCGTTCGCAAAATATTGCATTGTGTTTAAACTTTCGTGCAAAAAATATATGATTTTGCCAATAAATAAATGCTGGAAATGCGCAATAAATAAATGCTGGAATTGATTGACAAATAATAGCAATTGGTGTATACTTTGCCTTATAGAAATAGCTTGTGTTTTTATCGAAGACGAAATTATGGAGGGAGAAATCCAATGAAGGCAGCAATTGTCGGTTGCGGTCGCATTGCGCACAACCACGCAAAAAGCATTCTGTCTCTGGGCCACGAACTGGTGGCTCTGGCAGATATTGATTCTCAGTGTTTAGCAGCATTCTCCGAGAAGTACGGCGGCAATACATACCCCTCTCTGGAAGCCATGCTGGATAATGAGCAGTTTGATGTCCTGCACATCTGCACGCCCCACTATCTGCACGTGCCTATGGCATTGCTGGCTCTTGACAAGGGCGTAAACGTATTTATGGAAAAACCGCCCGTTATCAATGAAACCCAGCTTGCTCAGCTGTGGGAAGCACACAATGCGCAAAAAGCGAAGCTGGGTTTCTGCTTCCAGACTCGCTACAATCCGCCGGTGATTAAGGCGTTGGATATCCTGCGTTCAGGTAATGCCGGCAAAGTTCTTGGTGCCCGCAGCTATGTCACCTGGTACCGCAGTGCGGACTATTACAGCGACGACTGGCACGGCACCATGGAAAAAGAGGGTGGCGGCGTACTGATCAACCAGGCCATCCATTCCATGGACCTTGTACATATGTTCATCAATCAGACTCCGGTCAGCGTGGATGCTGTCATGACCAACCATTACCTGAAAACGGAGATCGAGGTAGAAGATACTATGTCCGCTTTGATCACCTATCCCGATCTGCGTTTTTCCTTCTACGCCACTAATGGTTATGTGGCGAGCCCCGCACCCTTGCTGGAAATCTTTTGTGAGAACCTGACCCTGCGTATTGAGGGCAGTACCCTCATGACAAAACAGGGAAAGGGCCCATGGGAGCAAATTAATGTAGATGAGCAAGCCGCCCTCGGTATAGATTACTGGGGCCCGGGTCATATTTCCTGCATTGGTGATTTTTATTCCAGCATTATGGAAAACCGTCCATTTGCTTTGGAACTGCCCAATGTTGACAGTTCCATCCGTCTGCTGCTGAAGATCTATAAATCTGCCAGAGAGCATCGCACCGTAGCCTGGGAAGAATAAAATAGATCCACACAAAGGGAATATTGGGGCGTGTTGCAAAATTTGCAGCACGCCCATTCTTCATTCACTTTTTTCTCGAAACCGCCTGACCAGTCGGCACAATTCCGGTGTAAGGTACGCCAAAACGATCAAATTGGGAATCGCCATCAATCCATTGACAATCTCCGCCAAAAGCCAGACCGTACCTGTCTTCAACACCGCACCCAATATGACCGCTCCACCCTGGATAAACACAAACTTTTTCCAAACACCGTCGCCAAACAGGAACTGAGCACATCGGGTGCCGTACAGTCCCCATCCCAGCACAGTTGCAATGGCAAAACAGCATAGTGCCCCGGCAATCAGAATGTTGACCCATCCGCCATAGACTTGTGAAAACGCCTGAGCCGTCAGTGCGATACCGGTATCCTGTCCGTATGGGATTTCTGCCCCGCTGACCAAAATCACCAGGGCCGTCATGGTGCAGATCACAATGGTGTCCAAAAACACTTCCATAATGCCCATCAGCCCCTGATGGCATGGATGCTTCACCTCAGCAGCGGCGTGGGCGATCCCGGCTGTGCCCATCCCCGCTTCGTTGGTAAGCACACCCCGGGAAACTCCGGTACGAAGGCTCACAAAGAAAGAACCGATCATACCACCGGTAACTGCTTCGGGCGAAAACGCACCTGTTACGATGGATAACAACGTCTGGGGAATCGCCTGTGCCCGGGCAATCAGCACACCAAGCCCCAGCAGCAAATAGCACACCGATGCAAAGGGCACCAGTCTTTCCGCCATGGTACCGATTTTTTTCAATCCCCCCAGCAGAATCCCACAAACAAGGACTGCCAGGCCCACGCCCATGAGAAGATTTCCCCATGTGCTTTCCGTACCACCAAAGGCCGCCATTGCTTCATTGATACTGCCAATAACCGTATTGATCTGGGTAGCGTTACCCACACCAAAAGCTGCCACCACACCGAAAAAGCAGTATACCGTAGCCAGCCATTGCCAACGTCTGCCCATGGCATTGCGGATCGTATACATGGGGCCGCCAACCCATTCCCCTGCTTCGTTTCTTTCCCGATAGCGGACGGACAGGGTGGCCTCGGCAAATTTCGTCACCATACCTAAAATTGCACTGATCCACATCCAGAAGATCGCCCCAGGCCCGCCAATGGCGATGGCTCCCGCCACCCCGGCCAGATTCCCTGTTCCCACCGTAGCCGCCAGGGCAGTGCACAATGCCTGAAATGGCGACACACCCCCATCCTTTTGCTCCTTTTTTCGAAAAGTCTTCAAAAAATTGCTTAGAGCCTTAGGAAGCAAACGCAGTTGGACAAATCCGGTACGGATGCTCAAATACAGACCCACACCCAAAATACCCAGCAAGGCAGGCACACCCCAAACCACACCGTTGACTGTTTGCAAAATTTTCTCCATCTTGTCCTCCTTGCATAAAAAAGCAGTTCCCTCTTCTGAGGAAACTGCTTTCGTATTATTCCCATGTTGCCCAAATTTCCGGGCAATAACCAACTGTGGCCAGTTTTCCGTTGCGAACGATGGGCGTTTTCATCAACGCCGGATTGTCAAAGACTTTGTCCTCCTTGGCTCTTGCATCGTCCATGTATTTCATGAGTGTGATATCCGGGTGCTTGTTTTCCCAGTCGATCAGGTTATCGATGCCGCCTATGGCACGCAAAACGCTGTTAAATTCCTTTCCGGACAGACCGAATCGCATCAGATCCACCGCCTGGAATTTTACCCGCCGTTCTTTAAAATAGCGTTCCGCCTTTTTGGTGTCAAAGCATTTGCCTTTTCCAAATATCTGAATGTTCAATAGCTTACCTCCATCAAGCACAATCCCTGTGCCGGCACCAGACAGCCTGCTTCTTCCCGCTTAGCACCGAACAAGGCCGGAATACTGTCCACTTTTCGCTCACCGCGGCCTACTTCCAACAGTGTGCCCACCATGATTCGCACCATGTTGTAGAGAAACCCGTTACCTGTAAAAGTTAGCACCAGTTCTTCTCCCTCCCGGGTGATCTGGATGCTGTCAATACGGCGGACTGTGGACTTTTTCATATTTTTGTTGGCACAAAATGCGGAAAAATCGTGTTCTCCCAAAAGATACCGGGTGGCAGATCTCATTTGCTCCACGTCCAGCTTTTCCGGCATGACATACACAAATCGCCGCTGAAAAACACAGGGCTTCTCCGAGTTCCAAATCCGGTAGCGGTAGGTTTTGCTCTTGCAGTTCAGCCGTGCGTGGAAACGGTCGCTTGTCTCCTCACAGGATTCTATGCCGATATCCTCCGGTAAATACCGACGAAGCCCGGACAAAATCTCCTCACAGGGCATGGTGCTTTCACAATGGAAATTGACCACCTGCCCTATGGCATGGGCACCGGCATCGGTGCGGCCGCTTCCGGAAATATCGATGGATTCCCCCAAAAGCCGAGACAATGTCTGCTCCAGCTTACCCTGAATGGTATTTCCCGTTCCGCTTAGACGTTGCCACCCCTTGTACCGGGTGCCGTCGTAACAAATAATCAGTCGAATATTACGGCTCATCCTACCACTTCATATCCCGCATCGGTGATGGCCTTTACCAAAGCCCCACGGTCTGCGTTTCCGGTAACGGTGACGGTTTTTGCCTGCAAGTCCACCACGGCATCCTGGGTGCCGGAAACGGCCTTACAGACCTTCTCCACCATAGCCTTACAATGGGGACACATCATACCCTCTACTTTCAAAACTGTTTCCATTTTTATTTCCTCCTTTTTGATTTCCTGCACCGCTGTTTCCGGACGGAAGCGACGCAGACGCAAAGCGTTGGTAACAACAAATACAGAGCTCATGCTCATAGCGGCAGCACCGATCATGGGGCTGAGTTGAATGCCAAAGGGAATGAACAGTGCACCGGCTGCCACCGGAATACCAAGGCAGTTGTAGAAAAATGCCCAGAAAAGATTCTGCCGAATGTTGCGGATCGTGGCCTTACTCAGCCGAATGGCGTTGGTCACCCCGGAAAGAGAACCGGACATCAGTACCACATCCGCAGACTCCATGGCAATGTCCGTGCCGGCACCGATGGCCATACCCACATGGGCGGTGGCCAGAGCCGGAGCATCGTTGATGCCAGCGCCCACCATCAGCACCTTACGAACCTGTTCCTGCAAGGACTTGACAGCACCGGCTTTGTCTGCCGGCAAAACATCGGATATGATTTCATCGATTCCTGCGTCCTTGCCGATAGCGGATGCGGTTTTTTCGTTATCGCCGGTGAGCATCACCACATGAAGCTTTTGCTTCTTCATGCTTTCCACAGCCATCAGCGAATCCGGTTTCAGTACATCCGCCGCCGCGATTGCACCCAAGAACCTACCATCCGACATTGCAAAATACAGAGGTGTCTTGCCCTGGGATGCCAACTGGGGATACTCGGGAACCTCCACATTCTGCTCCTGCATCAAGCGGCGGTTTCCACCAAAATAGCGAACACCGTCCACCGTACCGGCAATGCCTCGGCCGGGCAATGTTTCAAAATTCTCAACGGATCGCAATGTGCCGCTGTATTTTTTACAAATCGCCTTGGCGAAGGGATGCTCGGAGAAGGCTTCCAGGGATGCCGCCAGACACAAAAGCTCCTCAGCCCCCATTTGACCCGGCAGAATGTCCGTTACCTCGGGTTTTCCTGTGGTGAGTGTTCCGGTTTTGTCCAGCACCACCGTATCAACGTTATGCAGCTGCTCCAAAGCAGCACCGTTTTTGAACAGCACGCCCATGGATGCACCTTTGCCCGTGCCCACCATAATGGCCACCGGCGTGGCCAGTCCCAACGCACAGGGACAGGAAATCACCAGCACCGAAATGGCACAGGTGAGCGAAAACTCCAAGCCGTAACCGGCGATCATCCAAACGATGAATGTCACCAGGGCAATGGCCATGACCACCGGCACAAACACCCCCGCGATTATGTCCGCAAGGCGGGCGATGGGTGCTTTGGAGCCGCCGGCCTCTTCCACCATATGGATCACCTGCTGCAAGGTGGTATCCTTTCCCACCTTCTCCGCACGGAATTTCAGGTAGCCTTCTGTCAAAATGGTGGCCGCCGCCACATGGCTTCCGGCTTCCATGTCCACCGGCACGCTTTCGCCCGTCAGTGCACTCTGGTCCACCGCACCCCGGCCTTCCAAAACCACACCGTCCACGGGAATACGGCCCCCGGAGCGGACGATGACCACATCACCGACCCGGACCTCCTCCGCACTAACGGTCACTTCTTCACCGTCCCGAAGCACCGTTGCTGTTTCCGGACGCAGCTCCATCAAGGCACGAATGGCATCGCCGGTCTTGCCTTTGGCCCGGGATTCCAGGAATTTACCCAGGGAAATGAGGGTCAGGATCATCGCTGACGACTCAAAATACAGATTTTTGCTGTAAAACTCAACCGTCTGCCAGTCGCCATGCCCCATGGCATAGGCCATGCGAAACAGGGCAACAAGACCATAGATCAACGCCGCACCGGAGCCCACGGCGATCAGGGAGTCCATATTGGGACTGCGATGACATAGTGCCTTAAAACCCCGGGTAAAATAACCAATGTTAAGACCGATCACCGGCAGAGTCAGGCAAAGCTGCAAAAGTGCCGCGACCAGGGCATTTTCCGTACCGTGATACCAACCGGGTACCGGGAGTCCCACCATGTGTCCCATTGTAAAATACATCAACACCAGCAGAAACGCACCGGACGCAATCAGACGGGTCAGCTTACCCTTTGTATCATCATTAGTGGGAGCAGGAGCTTTTTCTCCTGCCAACCGGGCACCGTAACCGGCACCGGTGACCGCTTTGATGATTGCATCCTGTACACCGAGATCCGTGGCTTCCACGGTCATCGTACCGCCCATAAGATTCACCTGGGCATCTGTCACACCGGAAACAGCCTTTGTCACCTTCTCCACTCTTGCGGAGCAGGCGGCACAGGTCATGCCGGTGACCGTAAATTTCAGTTTCATTGTCTTCACTCCCCGTAACATACCCCAGTCTTGACGAATTTGAATTTATGTGTTACTATTTTATCAAATTTTTCACAAATTTCAACCATTTGAATCCCCGGATTTGATATAGAAAGGAAATAGTTTATGAAAATCAAGATTCTTTCCGACAGCACATGCGATCTCTCCCCTGCCCAGTTGGCAGAGCACAATATTGACCTTGCCCGGCTGACTGTAATCAAAGACGGTCAGGCTTATTCGGATGGTGCAACCATCACCCCTGCCGATATTTTTGCCCATGTGGCCGCCGGTGGCGACCTGTGTTCCACCACCGCCTACAATGTGGGTGAGTATCAGGAGCTGTTTGGAAAGTTTGCCGCTGAATACGACGGTATTATCCACATCAGCCTGGGTTCCGGCTTCTCCTCTTCCTATCAAAATGCCTGCCTTGCTGCTGAGGATTATCCCAATGTCCGGGTGGTGGACTCCCAGAACCTCTCCACAGGCCACGGTCTTGTGGTGCTGGAAGCCTGCCGTCTGATCAATCAGTATGATGACCTTGACCTGATCGTGGAAAAACTGAACGCCTATACACCCCGAATTGAGGCAAGTTTTCTGCTGGATCAACTGCAATACATGGTCAAGGGCGGCCGTTGCTCCGCTGCTGCCGCATTGGGTGCCAATCTGCTGAATTTGAAGCCCTGCATTGAAGTCAAGGACGGCAAAATGGGCGTTGTGAAGAAATACCGTGGCAATTACGCAAAATGCCTTGCAAGTTACGTCAAGGATCGTCTGGCTGACCGGGACGATATCGTTCGCGATGAGATGTTCCTGACCTACACCACCGTCACCGATCCTTGCCTGGCCGCTGTTAAGGCCGCCATTAACGAATACGGCCATTTCAATACGGTCTATGAGACCACTGCCGGTTGCACCGTATCCTGTCACTGCGGCCCGGATACTCTGGGTGTGCTGTTTGTTCGGAAATAAAGCCCATCCCACCGAAGTTTTCGGTGGGATACTCTCTTGTATTTTGCAAGTTGTATGCTATACTGAAAGGGTTAAATCCTTTTCTCGGAGGAGCTACATGGAATATTCCAAACTTTTGGATCTGGCAACAGATCTGGGATACCACCTTGCCATGAGCGGTGCAGAGACATTTCGGGTTGAGGAAAGCGTCTCCCGGGTCTTGGCCGCCTATGAGATAGAAGCCGAAGTATTTGTCATTCCAAACTGTATGCACATCAGCATTGAGCCTGTTATCGGCCGTCCTCAGACCAGGATGCGCCGCATCGGTGCCCACGGCAATGACATCGACGCTGTTGAACGCTATTCGGGCCTCAGCCGCCGTATTTGTCAGGAGAAACCTGCACCGGACATCGCCATACAGTGGCTGGCAGAAACCAAAAAACAGAATCGGCAGTATCCCTTCCCCCTATATCTGCTTGGTAACGCCCTTGGTGCCTTGGGCTTTTCCATTCTCTTTGGCGGCGGTCTGGCAGACGCCCTGCTGTCCAGTGTCTGCGGTGTCTTGGTTGGTCTGATTACTTATTGGATGGATAGGCTGGGTGCCAACCAGTTTTTCCGGACCATTGCCGCGGCTTTTCCCATGGCATTGCTGGCCTACACCATGAATGCTTTTTTTCCGTCCGTACGCTCTGACTGCGTCATTATTGGCACATTGATGATCCTCGTGCCGGGTCTTCTGTTCACCAATGCCATGCGGGACATTATTTTCGGAGATACCAATTCCGGCATCAACCGGATCGTTCAGGTACTCCTGATTGCAGTTGCCATCGCATTGGGAGCGGCAGTTGCATGGAATGCTGTTGCTTTTGTTTGGCACGCTCCCATCACTTCTGTTCCAATTTCTCACACACTGCTGATGGAATGTCTTGGTTGTGCCATCGGCTGTCTTGGTTTTGCCATCACCTTTAACATTCACGGGCCGGGTGCTTTGCTGTGCATCCTGGGCGGTGTCCTGACTTGGACTGTATACGCCCTCAGTTTGGAACTCGGTGCCGGTGAGATCGGAGCTTACTTCTACGGTGCTGTTTTTGCGTCTGCATATTCCGAGGTTTTTGCCCGGATCCGCAAGTGTCCTGCTATCGGTTATTTGGTGATTGCCGTTTTCCCCCTGATTCCCGGCTCCGGTGTATACTATACGATGGAATATGCCGTCCAGGGGCAAATGGACCTGTTTACCAGCAAGGGCATGAACACCGCCGCCATTGCCGGTGCCATGGCCGTAGGCATCCTGCTGATCTCCACCGCTTTTCGTCTTTGGAGTACCCGTAAAACAACAAAACGATAATAAAAAATGCACCTCCACGGGAGGTGCATTTTACTTTTTATCTTCCTCCTCCATCTCTTTCAGCAGTTTCTTATCCTGCTTGGAGCTGAGGTCCAGTTTTTCATACATATCCGGGCGGCGTTCTCTTGTCCGCCGCAGGGATTGCTTGCGACGCCATTGGCGTACTTTTTCGTGATTGCCGGAAGTGAGGATCTCCGGAATTTCCCGGCCGTGCCATACTGCTGGACGGGTGTACTGGGGATACTCCAGCAGGCCGTTGAAATGGCTTTCATCCTCAAAACATTCCGGATCTGCCAGCACCCCGGGAACCATCCGGCATACTGCATCCGTTACCGCCATGGCCGCAATTTCGCCGCCGGTGAGGACAAAATCTCCCAAGGAAATCTCCTCATCCACGCACTCGTCGATGAATCGCTGGTCAATGCCCTCATAATGGCCGCAGACCAGGATGATATTGTCCAGCTTGCTCAGCCGGACGGCATCTTCCTGCTTGAAGGTATGGCCGCAGGGGGACAGATAGATGGTATGCACCGGGCCGCCGGCCTCGTCGCACACCGCTTCCCAACAGCGGTACAAGGGATCCGCGGTCATCACCGCACCCCGGCCGCCGCCATAGGGATAATCGTCCACCTGGTTCTGCTTGTTGGCAGTGTAATCCCGGATCTGATGGGTCTCAATGCGGATAAATCCCCGTTCCTGGGCACGGCCAAGGATGCTTTCAGACAGAACATCCCCCAAAGTTTCCGGAAACAGGGTCAAAATGTCAATTCTCATCGCTGCCCATTCCCTCGATCAGTTTGACCTGCATTTCGTTTTTCTCCATGTCGGTGGAAAGGATAAATTCCTTTACTGCCGGAAGCATATACTTGCCGTCGTCAACCACATACACGCTGTTGCCGGGGTAGTCCAGTACCTCAGTGATCTTGCCGATACAGTTTCCGTCAGCGAATACTTCCACGCCTACCAACTCCGCAGCAAAAATCACTTCATCGTCGATATCTTCCCGATACAGTTCGATGATTTTGCCACGAAGTTTCTGGGCATCTTCCATGGTGTCGATGCCTTTCAACTTCACCAGATTGCAGGTTTTCTGCACACGGCATTGCTGGATTTCATATTCTTTGCCATCAAGACGGCAACGGTCAAATTCGCAGAGCATATCCGGGCAATCCAGCCAAGGCAACACCTTGACCTCTCCCCGTACTCCGTGGGTGGTGACGATCTCGCCGGCTTCCACAAATTGCAGTTTCATTGTCTTCCTCCAAAGAACGAGAAATGCGTGACTATACCGCCACGCATAACCCGTTAATCCATAATTTCGACGGTCACCTTTTCGCCGGTGCGAAGAGCAACAGTCTTGATGATGGTACGGATCTCCTTGGCGATCCGACCCTGGCGGCCGATCACTTTACCCATGTCGCCCTCGGCAACACGCAGCTCCAGCACCTTACCGTCCTCGTTTTCCACTTCTGTAACGGTAACGGCTTCGGGATCATCCACCAGATTCTTTGCCATATACAGCAAAAGTTCTTTCATTGGTCAAACTCCTTCGGGGGGCAATTACAGAACGCCGGCCTTCTTCAGCAGACCACGAACAGTGTCGGTGGGCTGAGCGCCGTTCTTGATCCAAGTCTGAGCCTTTTCAGCATCAATGGTGATGTTGTTGGACTCGACCAGGGGGTTGTAGGTACCGATCTCCTCGATGCACCGGCCATCACGGGGGCTGCGGGAGTCAGCAACAACGATCCGGTAGAAAGGAGCCTTCTTTGCGCCCATTCTTCTCAGTCTGATTTTAACCATGGGTTTCACCTCCATAAAAATTTAAAAGTTTATATATCGCAAAGCAAATTGCTTCGGGCGAACAATATTTAGAAACCGGGGAAACCTCCGAAACCGCCAAGGCCTTTCATGCGTTTCATCTTCTTGCCCGCACCCGGGCCGGAGAACTGCTTGATCAGCTTTTGCATCTGCTCAAAGGATTTGAGCATCCGGTTTACATCTTCCACTTTCACACCGGCACCGGCGGCGATCCGCTTTTTCCGGGAAGCAGCGATGATACCGGGGTTTTCCCGCTCCTTGGGGGTCATGGACAGGATAATGGCCTCGGTTCTGACCATAGCCTTATCGTCCACCTTTACACCTTTCAGATTGGCACCGCCGGGCATCTGTGCCAGGATATCTTCCATGGATCCCATGCCTTTGAGCTGCACCAGCTGGTCGTAATAATCCTGCAAGGTGAATTTATTGGAACGAAGCCGTTCTTCCAGTTGAGCGGCTTTCTTTGCATCAAACGCCTTTTCTGCCTTTTCGATGAGGGAAAGCACATCGCCCATGCCCAGAATCCGGTTTGCCATCCGATCCGGGTGGAAGGGCTCAATATCCTCCAGCTTTTCGCCCATACCGGCAAATTTGATGGGTTTTCCGGTAACGGCACGAACGGACAAAGCCGCACCGCCTCTGGCGTCGCCATCCAACTTGGAAAGCATCACGGAATCGATGTCCAGCCACTCATTAAAGCACTGGGCAGCATTGACAGCGTCCTGACCGGTCATGGCGTCCACAACCAGCATGATCTCATCCGGATTTACAGCAGATTTGATGTTTTTCAGCTCTTCCATGAGGGTCTCATCCACATGGAGCCGACCGGCGGTGTCCAAGAACACCATGTCATGGCCGTGCTGACGGGCGTACAGTACTGCTTCCTTAGCAGTAGTAACCGGGTTCTGTGTGCCTTTTTCAAACACCGGGATGCCCAGCTTTTCGCCGCAGACCTTTAACTGGGTAATAGCGGCGGGACGGTAAATATCGCAGGCTACCAGCAAGGGGTTCTTGCCCTGCTGCTTCATCCGTCCGGCCAATTTGGAGCCGTTGGTGGTTTTACCTGCACCTTGCAGACCCACAAGCATTACAACAGTCGGGCCGTTGGGATTGATGGAAATGTGTTTCAGATCGCTGCCCATGAGCTTGGTCAGCTCTTCATTGACGATCTTCACGATCATCTGAGCAGGCGTAAGGGATTCCAGAACATCAGTACCCACACAACGCTCGGTAACGGACTTTGTAAAATCCTTGACCACCTTGTAACTGACGTCCGCTTCTAATAGTGCCATGCGGATTTCACGCATAGCCTCCTTAACGTCAGACTCTTTCAGGCGGCCCTTACCCCGCAACTTTTTAAAGGTTGCAGAGATCTTTTCGGTTAAGCCTTCAAATGCCATAGTTTACTCCTCGAAGCATTTGGACTGAGAGAGGATCTCCCCAGCCACTTGGGAAACCCGGGGATCCGGGTGAGAAATCAATATTTCAGCCTTTTGGGCAATGGATTGCATTGCTTTCCGCAATGCCCTGTCCCGGCTGACACAGCCGGTCTTTTCTTCCATATTTTTCAGCAGAGCCTCAGCCCGGCTGAGGTTATCGTGCACCGCCTGGCGGCTGATGGACAGTTCCTGTGCGATCTCTCCCAGGGAAAGATCCTGATTGTAGTGCATATCCAGGCACAGACGCTGACGGTCGGTCAGCAGGTCGCCATAGTAGTCAAAAAGCAGTATCATTTCAACCGATTCCATGTTGCGACCTCCCTGTGACAAGGCATTTTCCTTGACACCTGAGGTAGTATACCACGCATTGTACCGCTTGTCAAGCATTTTTCCTTGTCAGTTCAAAAAACTTTGTACCAGCGACGCAGTTCTTCCGTTTTAACAAAACCCAGCCGTTCATACAGCCGGATCGCCCGGGTATTGGTGGAGGCCACATCCAGTTCCACACTCTGATCCGGTTGGAGAGATAGCAGCGTGTGCATCACCCGTTCCCCCGCTCCCGGCACAGCGGCTGCAATCAGTTTCAGTTCGCCGTTCACCAGCCAGCCACCGCCCAAAAGCTCTCCGTTTTTATGGACGAAATAGGCTCCACCCTGCTCCAATATCTCCTGCTCACCCTGTTTTTCCAAGGTTCCGGCATTATCCACATCTTTCAGCCGTTCATTCATAAACTGCCGCCACCCCGTGATGGTTTCTTCCGTTACCGGCCACAGGTTTTCCACCTTGCTTTCGTCTACCCGGGCAACTCCCCGCATTTTGACGATACTGGTGTGAACAGGGTATTTATCCAGACATTCCTGTCCCTGTGCGTAGATCTTTTCCCCGCCGCAGGCTCTGCAAAAACCGATACATTCTGCCAGCAATTCCTCCGGCTGTGCGGTTGCCTGAATGGTAATGTAAGCTTCCTGTCGATAAGGAATCTCCCGCAACGCCAAACTGGCTACGCCGTATTCCGTTGTAAACATGGGAATGTCTTTCAAAATACTCACCTCTTGCTGTATCATACCATATCTTCCACAAAAGTTCAATAAAATGGAGAATTTGTCTTTTTTTCCAAGAATTTACCAATTATATATTCCGGGGAAAACGCAGATTTTGACTTGATTTTTCATGGAAACACGATATAATAGCGACATCGTGTCACAGAAAGGAGGTTCTGTTCATGAAGAAGATCATCTGCAAGAAGGAATATGATACCGAAACCGCTACGCTGATTAAGAAGCACGCGGTCAGCTACTACGGCGATCCTGCCGGCTACGAGGAAACCCTCTATCAAACTCCCGAAGGTCTGTATTTTGTGTATGTTTGCGGTGGCGAAGCCTCCCCCTATGCAAGCGAGGACATCACCCGCCTGGCCAAGACCAAGGTCAATGAGTGGATCAAAAATCACTAAGATTGGTACATACCGAATAAGCTATGTCATTGCGAACCATTGACGGCGGTCACTGGCTCGGAATGACATATTTTTTGTCTTTTTCCTTGACAAATATGGTATGATAAACTTAGAAAAAGTGAGACAAGGTGGATACTTTATGCGAAAGATATCCTTAATTTTGATACTGGTCTTTTTACTGGGACTGGGTGGCTGCTCTGCACCTCCCCCCCAGATCGTTGCAACCACCAAGCCGGTTTATGATTTTACCAGCCGCATATGTGCAGGCACAGGTCTTTCCACAAGCCTGTTGATAAACGAAAGCGTATCCTGCCTGCACGACTATTCTCTGAGCGTGGAGCAGGTACGCAACGCCGAAGGTGCGTATGTGATCGTCACCTCAGGTGCCGGGTTGGAAGATTTTATGGAAGATCTGCTTGTGGGGCGTGATAGGGTGATTGACAGTTCGGCAGGTATTCCCATGTTGGAATGTGCCGACGACCACCATGACCACGACCATCATCACGAGCAGGATGCCCACATCTGGCTCGCACCGGAAAACGCCAAGCGGATGGCACATAATATTTGCGTCGGTCTGTGTGAGACCTATCCGGAGCACCGGGAACAATTTCAAGCGAACCTTACACAACTGGAAGAAGAGTTGGATGCTTTACAAGCCTACGGTGAAGAAACCCTTTCTTCCCTCTCCTGTCGGGAAATGGTGACATTTCACGACGGGTTCGGCTATTTTGCCCAGGCTTTTGACTTGACCATCGCCGCGGCGGTGGAAGAAGAATCCGGCAGTGAAGCCTCGGCAAAGGAACTGATCCATCTGATAGAATTGATCCAGTCCCATAACATTCCAGCGGTATTTACTGAGGTAAACGGAAGTGCGTCCGCCGCCACGATTATCTCTTCGGAAATCGGTGTTCCCGCTTACGTTTTGGACATGGGAATGAGCGGTGACTATTTTCAGATCATGCGTAAAAACATCAACGCAGTAAAGGAGGCATTGGGATGAGACCAACTGTACACGGCGGAAAATGCGGCGATTCCTGCTGCCTTAGGGTGCAGGATCTGTCCGTTAAAATTGGGGGCAGTCAAATTCTGCATGACGTGAATATGCACGTCCATTGCGGCCAACTCATTGCCCTGATCGGCCCCAATGGTGCGGGCAAAAGCACCCTTTTGAAGGCCATTTTGGGCCAACAGGACTATGACGGCATCATTGCTTTTTCCATGCCCGGCAGTCGGGGCAGAACCATGAAGATCGGCTACGTTCCCCAAAGTCCGGCCTTTGATCCCAGCGATCCTGTCAGCGTGGCGGACCTGTTCGTTTGCTGTATGAGCCGCAAACCTGCCTTTCTCGGCATCGGCAAATCTATGCGACAGCGGATTTTGGACTGTCTTGACCGGGTGCATGGCGGCGATCTGATTGACAAACGAGTGGGTGCCCTCTCCGGCGGCGAATTGCAGCGGGTTCTGTTGGCTCTGGCCCTGGAACCCATCCCCAATATTCTGATTTTGGACGAGCCCCTGTCCGGTGTGGACGTGGAAGGCCAGACAGAGCTCATGGACATGCTGGACGAGATCCGCAAAACTTATGATCTGTCCATTTTGATGACCACCCACGATTTTGCCACCCTCCCCCGGTATGCCGATCAGGTGGCATTGATCGACCATCGGATCGTCCGTATGGATACGCCCATACAGCTTCTGAACTCCCCGGAATTCAAGGAGATCTTTCACATGACAGGAGGGATACAAGCATGAGTATCTGGTATTGGCTCTGCGAACTTCTCCCTGTGGAAATGCTCCGTTGGGATTTCATGAAAAACGCTCTGCTGGCGATTTTGCTGATGGCTCCTCTGTTCGGTCTCATGTCCACCATGATTGTCACCGGGCGGATGAGCTTCTTCTCCGACGCTTTGGGCCACTCCGCATTTACCGGGATCGCCATCGGCAGTATTTTCGGTATTGCGTTCCCCATTTGGGGTGCGGTGGCATTCAGCATAGTTTTCGCGTTGCTGTTTTCTTATGTACGAAGCCGCAGCAATCAGGCGGCAGATACCCTCATCGGTGTGTTTTCCAGCACAGCTGTGGCATTGGGTATTTTCGTTGCTACTTTGGGCGGCGGCAGCTTCACAAAGTACAACAAGTATCTCATTGGTGACATTCTGTCCATCACACCGGCGGAAATCGGTGCACTGGCGGTTGTCTTTGTTGGTGTTGCTCTGTTTTGGGTGCTCTGCTCCAACCGGCTGACCCTCACATCCGTCCACCCCCAACTGGCTTCCTCCCGGGGTATTCCCGTACATGTTTCCCAAGGCATTTTCACCACCGCCATTGCCGTAGTGGTAACCCTGACTATTTCCAGCGTGGGTCTTTTGATCTTAAATTCCCTGCTGGTACTTCCTGCGGCATCCTCCCGGAATGTTTCCCGGAATTTGAAGCAGTACCACCTGTTTTCCGTGCTGTTTGCCCTCATATCAGGCATCTGCGGACTGGTCTGCTCTTATTATCTGGAAGTCTCCGCCGGTGCGGCCATCAGTCTGATGCTGGCACTGTGCTTTGCCGTCAGCTTCTGTTTCCGGAAAGTGAGGGCGTAATATGGATGTGACCATCAAACCCATCGCCCGGATGCAAAGCGATTTTTCCACAAAATTCGGAATTCCCCGGCAAAGCGGACTGGTACAGGAGCTTCGCTCTGCCATCGTCTTTGAGCCGGAATACCGCAACGACGATGCCCTGCGTGGCATTGAGGATTTTTCTCATCTGTGGATCATTTGGCAATTTTCCGAGGCTGTCCGCGAGGAATGGTCCCCCACGGTCCGTCCGCCCCGGCTGGGGGGCAATACAAGAATGGGCGTATTCGCCACCCGTTCTCCTTTCCGACCCAACAATTTGGGGCTGTCCTGCGTGAAGCTGTTAGGTGTTGAGCATACTGCTGAACATGGTACTGTACTTCATGTGGGTGGTGCTGACCTGATGGACGGAACGCCCATATTCGACATCAAACCCTATATTCCCTACTCCGACTCTCATCCGGATGCCGTTGGCGGCTTTACAGACACCGCAGGAGACTTTTTACTGGAAGTGAATTTCCCGGACGAGTTACTCTTGAAACTCCCGGCAGACAAGCGTGACGCCGCCGTGGGTGTCCTCTCCCACGACCCCCGCCCCAGCTATCAGCGAAAACCGGGTCGCGTCTACGGATTGACCTTTGCAGGTTACGATATTCGGTTTATGGTCGATGGAGATATTCTTACTATAATAGATGTATTGTAGGGACTGGCGTCCCCGACGGTCCTAAAAAAGTGTGCTGTACGAATGAACCTGTACAGCACACTCTTTATTGCCCGATTGTGAAAAATCGTCAACCATCCAAATTCCGGGGATGCACCTCACCCATTTCCCACTAAAATCACAAGCACTTCCTGGCAAGAGAGGTTTGTGGTGGTGTTTGAAGGTTATTTGTCAACCTTAATGCCCAGTATTTCGTCAGCTGATATGTTGTATTTTAAGCATAATTCTTTGAGATATCTTATTGGAAATTCATTTGTTTCATTCTCATATCTTGACCACTGCCGCTGATCTATACCGATACTTTCAGCGGCTTCTTTTTGTGTCAAGTTTAGTTTTTTTCTAAAATCTTTAAGATAAATTAACATAAACTTACCTCCACTTTTGTAAATGTTTATCAAAGTTATGATACTACAGATAAATAGTGCTTGACAAACGGCAGATCTGTAGTATTATAGACTCACTACACTTGTGCAATAAATTTATAGTGTTACAAATAGGAGGTTGGCTATGATTGAGATTTTCTTACGCAATATCATCTGGCTTCGTAAACATAACGGTCTTTCCAAAAAGGAAATGGCCAAACGCTTGGGGATTGGCCTTTGGTCGTTAAACAAAATCGAAAATGGTGTATTACCGCCACGGTTACACTGCGATATTATATTTGCAGTTCATCAGCATTTCGGTATTCCTTGTGCTGACTTACTCGATAGGCGGTTGGGATGTGAGGAAATAGAATGCGAATTGCCCCAGAAATAATGTAGGGGCGGCTATTAGCCTCCCGCGGACGACCAATGGTCGCCCCTACAAGAGAATTGACAAACTTCGTGTCATTGCGAGGGAATCGTAGTGGCAAAGACCTTCCCCCAGGGTAGGGTTCAGACTGTAAAAATAGGGTGTCATTCCGAGCCAGTGTGCACCCTGGCGTGGGAATCCGTTCTCCCTCCGGCTCTATGGAGCCGCGTGGCACCAAAGGTGCCACAAAAGATACGGATTGCCACACCAGTGACATCGGTCACTGGTTCGCAATGACATGTCTAATGCTGCAAATCTTCCAAATCCAAATCCACATAGGGATACACCCGTTCCCATTTGCCGTCTATCTTTCTGTAACTGGCCCGGTGGGTGCTGAGCAGACGGACAATATGATACACATCGATCCAAATTTCCGAATTGCACTCCTTTTGGCTTTCGTCAAACACCAGTTCCATACCAAAATGCAAATGAACTGTTTCGATGTTATTCACATTTTCCTTGTCTGAATATCCGGTGCGGCCCATGAATCCAATGAGCTGTCCAGCCTGCACCATATCTCCCTCATTAAGACCATCCGCAAACGGATGGTCCTTTTGCAGGTGGGCATAGTAGTAATAGCGTTTGCTGTCGAAGGAGCGGATGCCGATACGCCAGCCACCGTAGCGATTCCAGCCCATAGCTTCCACCACGCCGCCTTCCACTGCCACAATGGGCGTGCCTAAGCTTCCAATCAAGTCGTTGCCCAAGTGTTTTCGGTGAAATCCGAAAGAACGACTGACACCAAAATCATCACAGTGGCTGTATCCATACCCTGCCGCTATGGGAGAAAAAGCTTTCAGACCATAATGAGCTTCCATCTGACCATCCTTTTCGATGGCGTAACTGCCTACCAGTCCACCCAAGGCGGCGGTATAGGCTTCGTGGTAATAGTTGTATGCTTTTTTCATGCCGTCGGACAGGTCCGTGGGGTCAAATCCCTTTTTCCAACTCTCTGTCGCTTTTTTCACCGATGCCAATGGGCATTTTCCCCCGGTATTTGCCGCCGCAAGAGCGAGGATCTCGATCCATCCCAGGTGCTGTTCCTGGTCAAATGTCGAAATATCCTGATCCAATGCATATTTCAGCGATGCATAAGGCACGCCAAAATCCACCCATTTGATAGGCTCTGCCGCCACCGGCAAAACCATGGACAGAATCAATATAATACAAAGAAAAAACCGCCGTTTCATTCCCTCACCTCTTGGGTATAGGATATGAAACGGCGGGCAAACTATACTTACTTTCGACAAATTATCGCAGATCCCGGACAATCTCCTTGGCGATGCGGTAAATATCTTCCATGGTATTGAGGGAAGAAATCTGATTTTTATAAAAACTGCTGTGAGCAACGCCCCGCAAATACCACGCAAAATGCTTTCTCGCTTCCAGACAGGCAATATGCTCCCCATGATCCTGTTCCGACAGTTCAAACTGGCGTACAGCCAACGCAATACGGTCTTTCAAAATCGGACGCTGATAGTCAAAATTGCCCTGCAACGCCTTCCGGACTTCTGTAAAAATCCACGGATCTCCAAATGTAGCTCGGCCGATCATGATGCCATCTGCACCGGTGCGTTTGAGACATTTTACCGCCGTTTCACCGCTGACAATATCGCCGTTGGCGATTACAGGGATAGAAAGCTGCTGTTTGACTTTTGCGATCATATCCCAATCTGCCACACCGGAATACAGCATACTCCGTGTACGGCCGTGGACGGTGACCATGGATGCTCCGTTGTCCTCCATACGCTTGGTAAAATCCAGCACATTGATGGACCCTTTGTCCCATCCCAGGCGGCACTTCACCGTCACCGGTACGTCAACCGCCTTGACCACAGATGCCAGAATCTGACCTGCCAATTCCGGGGTACGCATCAGGCCGCATCCGTCACCGGAATTGGCGATTTTCGGCATGGGGCAACCCATGTTGATGTCCAGAAAATCACAGCCGGAGATTTCCAGTGCCAGCCGTGCACCCTCGGCCATTACATCCGGGTCGTTGCCAAAAATCTGTGCACCGCACAAACTGCCCTCGTTTTTCTTCAACAAAGCGGCACTTTTTTTATCCTTGTATACCAGTGCCCGGGATGACACCATTTCCGTCACGGTGATGTTCGCACCCAGTTCGGCACAGACTGTGCGGAATGCCAAGTCCGTCACACCGGCCATGGGGCCCAATGCGATGGGATTATTCACTTCCAGATTGCCGATGTGCACTACCCATGCCCCCTAAAACGCTGTCATTGCGAGGAGTGCAAAGCACGACGTGGCAATCTCCGTAATTGATGGGGATTCCCACGCCGGTGTGTCTACCGGCTCGGAATGACTGAAAAATACATGGGAGCATTATATCACAACCCGGCCATTTTCGCAAGTCAAAGAAAGCTGGTCAATATCCACGCAATTGCTGTCACGCCGGCACCCATAAACGCCCAGACCGGACCGGACACCGTCTTGGGGATTTCCCGTTGATTTATGGCCTTTTTTGCTTCTTTCAACAGCACCTCATCGGTGACGCCTTCCTTTACCGCATCCTCTTTCAGAATAAAAATTGCCTGCTCAAACAGTTTTGGATCCGGAGAATGGACCACGATCACCTGTTTTGTAATGCCTTTTACCATACTTTACCGCCTCCTGTTTCCATTCTTTCCCGGAGGAAGAATTTTCATACCGAGAGCATTTGCCAAATTACAAAAAACGTGATACAATGGCGGCAAACATATGGGAGTATGATACATGAAGAAAACCATTTTATTTGATCTCGATGGCACGTTGACCGACTCCGGTGAGGGCATTATCAACTGTGCCATTTATGCCTTGGAGCATTTTCATCTTCCCATCCCGCCACGGGAAGAACTACGGGTATTTGTAGGCCCACCACTCACCGACACATTTGTGCAATTCGGCGTGCCGCAGGCCGAAGTTTTGGAGGCGGTAAAGCTTTTCCGGGAGCGGTACATTCCCATCGGCATGTATGAAAACAAGCCCTATCCCGGTATTCGCCAGCTCCTGGAAACGCTCCGAAACGATGGGCACATTTTGTGCGTCGCCACGTCCAAGCTGGAAAGCATGGCCACAGCGATATTGGAGCATTTTGATCTGAAAAAGTATTTCCATTATATCTGCGGTGCAACACTGGATCACTCCCGGGATACCAAGGAGCAGGTTATATTCTATCTGATGAGCCAGTGCCTATCGGAATATCCCTGGATCATGGTGGGCGATACCGCCTTTGATGTGATCGGTGCAAAGGCTCACAACATCCCCGCTATTGGTGTGGCATGGGGCTATGGATTGGTAGAGGAAATGCAATCAGCAGGTGCTGCGGCCATCGTTCACGATACAGACGAACTTATGAAAGAATTGCAAAAATAAAGAAAGCGTCCGGAAAATCCGGACGCTTTTTCTGTTAGATCTTCTTGGCGTTGGCCAGCAGGTATTTTTCTGCTTCGGGGCTCCACAGATTGTTGTTTGCCTTGCAGATCTTATCCAGCTCAGCAAACAGAGGATCGGTCTTGCCGGCCTCTTCAAAATCGGCAATGGCAGTCAAAGGCAGATCAATGTGATTGTAGATCAGCATCTTGCCGCCGGGAATCTTGGGTAGGTGCAAGGTGGTAGCGATGGCTGCATTCAAGCCGCCGATGTGGGTAACCAATGCAGAAGGATTCAGCTTACCGGCATTCATCATTTCAATGGCTTCCTGCATATCGTTGGTGTTGCCACCGGAAGTACCAACCACGTGGGTGTACAGATAGTGGACATTGTACCAGTTGAAAGGTGCCTTGAACTGGGTATCGGTGGGGCCGGCAAAGAAGTTCAGACAGCCGTCAAAGCCCAGAATGTCGTCAGCCTGCTCGATAACGGGCTTGACAGGTGCAAAGCACACAACATCATCGTAGCCGGTGCCCCCGGTCAGCTCACGCAGGTATGCGGTAGCATTTTCCATGCGGGTGTTCACATAGTGCAGCTCAATGCCATACTTGGCAGCCTCTTCCACAGTATAGATGGAAGCGGCGCGCTCCAAACGAGCCTCGTCAATATCGGTGATGACCAACAAAGAGGGACGGCGGTCGCAGTGGATGGCATAGTCGATGGCAGCCAGACCCATGGGGCCAACGGATGCCAACAGAGCCATCTTGCCGCCTTCTTTAATGCCCATTTCATGGACATAAGAACCGGCCTTGGTGTGATACATAGCGTGGAAAGTACCGATTACGCAGCTCAAAGGCTCAGCCAAAGAGCCGTAGTAGTAAGTGTCGGAGTTGTAGGGCAGCAGGCAGTTTTCCAACAGGGTCTCGATGGGCACATTGCCATACTGAGCGTTGCCGCCACAGTAGTTGTAGGAATAGCCGGGTGCTTCCTGAGAACCGTTGTGATAGTGAGCAGGCTGGATAACGAACTTGTCGCCAACCTTATACTTGTGTTTCCAGTTTTCGCCCACTTCCACGATGTCACCGCAGAATTCGTGACCCAAAACAGTGGGATTCTCGTGGCAGTTGCTGGGAACACGCTTGTGGTCGCCACCTTCAATGGCGGCCTTGTAGCTGGACATGCACAAGCTATCAGAGATTACGCGGATGCGGACACCGTCAGCACCGATCTCAGGCAATTCCACCTCGTCCAAACGCAGATCGTTCTTACCGTAAATACGAACGGCTTTTGTTTTCATATACAGTCCTCCAAATTAAGCAATGGCGATCCCGGCCTTATCCAGGATGGTGGGCACATTCTTTTCAGCACCGATGGCCATGATATGCACACCGTCGCACAGCTTCTCGTCTTTGATCTTTGCGATCATTTCCGCGGCCATCTCGATACCCAACTGCATGGGCAGGCCCTTGATGCCCTTTTCCTTGCCTTCTGCGGCAGCAGCGGCCAGGCGGTCGATCATATCCTGAGGAACGTCAATACCGGGAACATTGTCGTTCATGTACTTGGCCATACCGGCGGACTTCAAGGGGATAATGCCGGCCATGATATGGGTCTTGATGCCCATCATGTCCACCTGCTCCATGAAACGCTTGAAGGTATCCAGATCGAAAATACCCTGGGTCTGAACGTACATCGCACCGGCTTCCACCTTCTGACGCAGTTTGTTCAGTTGCAGGAACAGAGGCTCGTAAACGGGAGTGACGGATGCGCCCTTGTAAAACTTGGGTGCACCGCCGGCCAACTCGTTGCCGCCGCAGTCGCAACCGCTTTCCTCCATTTGGCTGAGCATCTTTAAAATACCAACGGAGTCCAGATCGTAAACAGGCTTGCTGTCCTTGCAGTCACCGACCACGGGATGGTCACCGGTCAGAGCTAGCATGGTGTCGATGCCGAAGCTGGCAGCGGCCAGAGCATCACCCATGATAGCCATACGGTTGCGGTCACGGCCGGTCATCTGCAAAATGGGCTCTACGCCAGCCTGTTTCAGCTTGATGCACAGGCCCAGGCCGGTGGCCTTCAAGCTGGCGGACTGCATATCGGTAACGTTCACACCGTGAACCTTGCCTTTCAGCAGCTCGGCAGCTTCCATCTGCTCCGTAAAATCATAACCCTTAGGGGGTGCCATTTCGGCGGTTACGCCAAATTTGCCGGATTCCAGTGCGTCTTTCAGTAAGCTCATTATTTCTTCCCCCTCAAACTTATGGTTCTGGGATAGGCAAAATCGCCGTAGCCCTTGTCCTTGCGGGTCTGGGTCAGTTTTTCCAACTGACCGGTGGCCTCCAGGCGGTTATAGATCTTGATCCATGCACAGTCATTTTCGGGATTGACCTCGCACTTGCCATTCTTTTGGCCGCCGCAAGGGCCGTTGACCAGACTCTTCGCACACTGGGTAATGGGGCAAATCGCACCGGTCTGACCCAGTACGCACTCACCGCAGAAGCGGCAGGCTTCTTCCCAAACACCGAACTTGACGGCTTCGCCCAGGTACATGGTGTTGTTGGAGGGATAAACAGGCTTGTTATTGGCGTTCTTGGCCACACACTGCACACCGTCACCGCAAGACATGCAAATCACGCAGTCCGGCTCAGCGGCATTGATGGCCTTCATCTTGGTCTTAACACCCAGATTCATGCAGCAGTAGTCAGCCACAGTGGTAGCAACCACCTTTTTACCGGCCTGCTCCAATACAGCAGTCAGTTCTGCAATCTGAGGTTCACCGCCGGTCTGGCAAGCGGTAGCACAGCTGCCGCAACCAACGATGGCAACAGTCTTTGCGTCAGCAACCATAGCCATGACTTCTTCAATCGGCTTTTTTTGTGTAATAATCATTGGAAAATCTCTCCTTTCAGAGACTAAAATTGCAATGTTTCGCCCAGTTCGGGCACATACAGATAGGATTCCAGATGCTCCATCCCGGACGCAGCAGCCTGCCATACTCCATCTGGATCACAGGACACAGACGGAAGATGGAGCAGTACGATTTTACAGGGCAATAATTCTTCCAGCAGTTTCAGCGCGGGAGGGGTGCTTACATAGGGATAGGGTACGATCAGCAGATCCGGTTTTGGATGGCCGGACAGTTTTTTCAGTTCCATTGGCGAAGCATCGCCCAAAAACCAAATAACCTTGCTTCCCTCTGCCACGTAACTGCGATGAATTGTGGTCTTTCCGTAATGACCCATGTGCCGGGTGGTAACAGCCGTCAGTCGGATATTTCCAACGGTAACCGTTTCATCCGTGCAGACCGTTCCGGACATTTGAGGTGTGCCGTAAATGGGTCTTCCGGTTGCCTTGCAATAGTCACCTGCATAGGCAGGATCAAAATGATCCTCGTGAAAATGGGTGAAGAACACCCCATCCGGCCAGTTGGATGACAGTTTTTCTTTCTCCACCGGGGGCGTGGCCAGGTAGGGCTTGACCTCCCGGCACACGCCATCCAGCAAGATTTTTACATTATCCAGCGTTAGCAGAACACCCGCATTGGCCGTTCTTCTGAGCTCCATGAAGTATTAGACGCCCAGCTTTGCACGGCGGATGGTTTCTGCCTCGTCGCAGGTGGTGACGTTCTCGTAACCGGGCAGCGGAACCAACTTCTCGTTGATGGTATCCAGGATCCAGCTGGCCTGGGGGAAGAAGAACTCGTCGAACTCGAAGGGAGGTGTGATCCAGTTCCGGGCACCAACCACAACGGGAGGAGCGTCCAGATCATCGAAGCACAGCTCGGTGATGGTCTTAGCCACATCGTTCAGGAAGGAACCACGGGCACAGGCATCGGAAACCAGCAGGACCTTACCGGTCTTGCGGACGGACTCCACGATCTTGGTGTAGTCCAAAGGAGACAGAGAGTGAATATTGATCACATCAGCTTCCATACCGTATTTTTCGGACAGAGTCTTGACTGCATCCATTGCACGGTACAAAACTGCACCGATGGTCAGGATGGTGATGTCCTTACCGTCGCGAACCTTGTTGGTATCGCCGATCTCGATCTCGTAACGCTCAGTGGGAACGCCGCCTTCGTGGAACTGCTCGCCCACGTCGTAAATTCTCTGAGATTCAAAGAATACAACGGGGTCAGTGCCCTTCAGTGCGGATTCCATCAGGCCCTTAGCCTCCCAAGGCGTTGCGGGGAAGCAAACCTTCAGGCCGGGGATGTGAGCACACAGTGCAGTCCAGTCCTGAGAGTGCTGTGCACCGTACTTGGAACCAACGGAAACCCGGAGAACCAAAGGCATCTTCAGAATACCGGCGGACATAGCCTGCCACTTGGACATCTGATTGAAGATTTCGTCACCGGCACAGCCGATGAAGTCAGCGTACATCAGTTCCACCAGTGCACGGCCGCCGGACAGAGCATAACCGACAGCAGTACCCACGATAGCGCCCTCAGCCAGGGGGGAGTTGAACAGACGGCTGTGGGGCAGAGCGTCCATCATACCACGGTAAACTGCAAATGCACCGCCCCAGTCACGGCAGTCTTCGCCGTAGGCGATCATGGTGGGATCTTCGTAGAAGCGGTCCCAGATAACCTCAGACAGGCCGTCACGCAGGTTATACAGCTTCATCTTGGAAACGGGCTTGCCGTCCTTATCGATGGGGCTGCGTTCCTTGGACTTGATCTTCTTGTAGCCCTCGGCCTCTTCCTTGGGAACGGTGAACTCAGGCTCACGGTCATCCAGCTTGTCAATCTTCTGGTTGGAGAACATGATACGCTCCACAACTGCGGGATCCTTCTTGAAATCGCAGTAGGGGCTGAACTCAGGATCGGCAGCGGCCTTGCAGATCATGGTCATCCGGTCGGAGGTTTCCTTCAGGATGGCATCCACTTCTTCCTGGGTCATCACACCGGCTTCGATCAGCTTGGCGGGATAAGTAATGATGGGGTCGACTTCCTTCCAGGCATCAATCTCTTCCTTGGTGCGGTATGCATTCTGGTCGGAGACGGAGTGGCCGGAGAAGCGGTAGGTCAGAGTTTCCAGCATCACGGGGCCCTGGCCGTTACGCAGCAGTTCCAGCTTGCGTTCCATGGCGTCGATAACTGCCAGGGGGTTGAAGCCGTCAACAGTCTCAGCATGGAACTGGGTGGGGCTGACACCGGAGGCAATACGGCTCATGCAGCCCTGGCCCATGGTCTCGCCGCGGGTCTGGTCGCCCATGCCGTAGGAGTTGTTGAAGATGTTGTACAGAATGGGCATGCCGTCATTGTGGCTCTCCCACAGGGTCTTATACTGGTCCATTGCGGAGAAGTTCAGAGCTTCCCACACGGGGCCACGGGCCATGGAAGCATCGCCGATGTTGCAGACGCAGATACCCTTCTTGTTGTTGACCTTTTTGTACAGAGCTGCACCGGTGGAAATGGTACCGCTGCCGCCAACGATGGCGTTGTTGGGGTAAATGCCAAAGGGCAGGAAGAATGCGTGCATGGAGCCACCCATGCCCATATGGAAGCCGCTCTCACGGGCAAAAATCTCAGCCAGTGTGCCATACAGAATGAAGCGGATAGCCAATTCCTTAACGTCCTTGGTCTCGCCCAACTTCTGGGTTGCACGCAGGCACTTACCGTCCAAGAAGTTCTCCATAACGTTCATCAGCTGCTCGTCGCTCATCTTGTTGATGGTGGACAGAGCCTTCGCCAGAATTTCGGAGTGGCTGCGGTGGCTGCCGAAAGCGAAGTCATTCTCATCCAGCAGGTAAGCCTGGCCGACACAAGCGGATTCCTGGCCGGTGGACAGGTGGGCAGGGCCGGGCTAGGTGTGGTCGATGCCGTTGTAAGAACCCTGGGTCTTGATCAGGTTCAGCATGGTCTCGAATTCACGCAGAACGGTCATATCCCGGAAAATACGGATCAGATCTTCCTTGGTGAACTTGCCAGAGTCCAGCTCTTCCTTGACGGTCTTGTTGTACTGGTTTACGGGAATATCATTGAAGGTAACCTTGCCGGGTGCACGCACAACGGCAGGATCCACAAATAAACTCTTAGGCATTTTGTTTTCCTCCTTAAATTACTTGGCAAGCAGCGTGGTAAAGTTCTCCAGATTCTGGCACAGTTCCTTCTGGAAGCGTGCGGCAGGAGTACCGTCCACAGCACGGTGGTCGTATGTCAGGCTCAGGCCCATAGCGGGATAGATCTGGATGGAGCCATCGGCAGCCTTGCGGACACGGTCGATGGTGCCGCAGACACCCAGAATACCGGTCTGGGGAGGATTGATAACGGGAGTAAAGCTCTCAACACCCATAGAGCCCAGGTTGGAAACGGTGAAGCTGCCGCCGGACAGCTTGTCGGGATTGATAGCACCGTCACGGCACTCAGCAGCCAGCTCCTTAACAGCCTTGGAGATCTCCAACAGGCTCAACTGGTCAGCATTGAAGATGGTGGGAACCATCAGGCCACGGGGAGTATCCACAGCTACACCCAGGTTCACGTGCTTGAACAGACGGATGGAGTTGTCGTCCAGCATGTTGGCGTTCAGGTCGGGGTGGTTCAGCAGAGTCCGGGAAACAGCATACAGAATGATGTCGCCCAGGGTGATACCGGCATAGTCACCACCGGCGGCCTTCAAAGCCTTGCGGTAGTTCAGAATAGCGGTTGCATCAAAGGAAACGGTGTGGGTCAGCTGTGCCATAGTGGACAGAGAAGCCGTCATGGACTTGGAAATCGCACGGCGGATGCCGCTGAACTTCACATCCTCGTACTCGTTCTCAACGACAGGAGCTGTAGCAGCAGCCTTGGCAGGTACACCCTGCTCAATGAGTTTCTGCACGTCCCGCTCAATGATACGGCCGTTGGGGCCGGTACCGATAGCCAGAGTGGCATCCACACCGGCAGCCTTTGCAAGCTTGGCGGCTCTGGGAGATACGGGTGCACCAGCTTTGATCTCAACAACGGGAGCAGCGGCTTCTGCCACAGGAGCGGCAACCTCAGCAACAACCTCGACAGCCGCAGGTGCAGCACCGGGTTTCAGGCAATCGGTGGGTTCGCCCTTGGGGCCGACTGCACAGACGTTTTCCATACAAGGTACTTCGTCGCCCTCTTCAAAGAAGATGGCCAACAGTTCGCCTTCAGCGGTGGACTCGCACTCGAAGGAAGCCTTGTCGGTTTCATAAGTAAACAGAATGTCGCCGATCTTGACCTGATCACCGATCTGTTTCAGCCACTCACCGATGATGCAGCTTTCCACAGTGATGCCGGCCTTGGGCATAATAACAGCCTGTGCCTTGGTGTTGCAAGCAACAGCAGCTGCGGGAGCAGCGGCGGCAGCAGGGGCGGCGGGGGCAGCAGGAGCGTCAGCGGCACTGCCGCCACGCAGAGCGGAGCAATCCTCACCCTTGGTGCCGATGGCACAGACGTTGACCAGGCAGGGCACTTCGTCGCCCTCTTCAAAGAAAATTTCCAACAGTTCACCCTCAGCGGTGGACTCACATTCGAAAGATGCCTTGTCGGTTTCGTAAGTAAAAAGGATGTCGCCGATCTTAACCTGGTCGCCGACCTTCTTCACCCATTCGCCAATAATGCAGCTTTCCACGGTGATGCCCGCTTTGGGCATGATGACTGCGTTTGCCATTTGATAAATTCCTCCTTATGGTTATGTTATATCGTGTTATTTATAACATTTTATAACATTTTCGTCAATAGGCAAATTGCCCTTTTCCGCGAAAAAGATGGGCAACGGAGGAAATTTTCTCCGCTGCCCATACCTATTATAAAATATCAACTCCGTGTGTTTGTGCCTCACGAACAATCGCTTCCGGTACAGCGTCATCCGAAATCAGATAATCCACATCCTGCATCCGCCCGAATGTATAGGGCATCAACCGGCTGAATTTACCCTTATCGCACATAATGACCTTCCGCCGTGCTTTCCCCAGCACCATAGCCTTCACCGCCATGTCCCCCTCTGTACCGCAGGTAAATCCCGCTTCTGCACTGCAACCGGAAACGCCGATGAACGCCAGGTCAATATTGATCTTTTCCAGCATTTCCAGCGTATTCTGCCCGGCCAAAGCCATGGTTTTCCGGTTCAAATTGCCGCAGCACAGGGTAATATTGGGGTTTTGCAGCTTGCAAAGTTCCAGAGCGATGTTGGGGCCGGTTGTGAAGATATTCAGATCCACATCCGGCAAAGCCCGGGCCAGCATCAGGTTGGTGGTACTGGCATCCAGGAAAATGGCACTGCCCGGCTGGATTAGGGAAAGGGCCTTCTGTGCCATGGACACCTTGCCCGCATTATTCTCCTGCAAACGCACCTCAAAGCCGGGGTCGCCGGTGTGGCGAACCGCCCGGGCACCGCCCCGGATCTTTACGATCACGCCGCTCTGAACCAAAGCATCCAGATCACGGTGTATGGTCATCAAGGACACATCCGGATATAAAGTTTGTAATTCCTTGATCGTCACGATTTGTCGGGATTCGATAAAATCGCTGATCTTCTTCTGACGAATGCTGTTCATGTTCGACCTCAAAATGTTATGTTTGTGCTTTTGATGTCACGATTATAACACCGTTATAACATTTTGTCAACACCCTGTTTTATAACATTTTATTCGCACAGCAGACGGATCAGTTCCCCATTATCCAGTCCTGTAATATAATCCTCTGACCTGCAAGTTTCCAGTACACATGCCAGAGAACCCGGAATCAAGGGCAAGCCGATAAACTTTTCAGCCAACTCTTCCGGGGGTAAGGTGCTGAAATAGTCTCCCCGGAACTGAAATTTGGTGATGAAATCATTTTTAAGGGTAATATGTGCTTCCACTGTGCCGCAGCCCTCAATACGCTTTTTCCGAACCAGCGTACCGGGCTCGCAAAATCCGTAGTTCCACTCCCGTGTGGCATAGCGACTTGCACAAAGCTTTTCAATCTCTGCAATATCCTCTGCCGTCAGCTCGTAATGCTCAAAGCCATCTTTCATGAGAGACCGGGCCAGTGCTTCCCGAAATTCTTCGATGGTCATATCCCGGCTCAGGCAGGGCCGCACATTGGTCACCCGACTGCGAACAGATTTTACGCCTTTGGCCTTAGCCTTTTCCGGGTCCGGAATCAGTGCCTGCCCCAAAACGGACATATCGGAATCGAAAAGGATGGTGCCGTGGTGCATTACTCTCCCCTGTCGCACATACTGGGCATTGCCGGAGACTTTCATGCCATCAATCAAAATATCATTTCTGCCGTCCACCGTTGCATCCGCACCTAAGTCACACAGCGTATCGGCTATGGGCTGGCAGAACTTTCGCAGATCCACCTTCTGTCCAGGCTGAGCGTCTGCAATGAAGGTAAAATTCAGATTTCCCAGATCGTGATATACCGCCCCGCCGCCGGAAAGCCGACGCACGACCTTGATATTCTTTTCTTTGACAAATTGCTCGTTTATCTCTGCGGCAGTATTCTGATGGCGACCGATGATGATGGCATTATCATTGCACCAGGTCAGAAAATACTCCCGATCCCGGCTCATATTTTCAAACACATATTCCTCCAACGCCAAATTGAACGCCGGATCGGTGGTGGAAACTTCAATATAAACCGTCCTTTTCATCGAATCACCCCTTTGGGTTGATTATATGCTTGTGTTAAATCAGGAACAAATTAAACCTTGGCTCCCGCTGACGAGGGAGCTGTCAGCGAAACTGACTGAGGGAGAGAAAACTACCCCTCCGTCACGGCTTTGCCGTGCCACCTCCCCTAACAAGTGGAGGCATCCGTTTTCAACTTGTGGAAGTCATTTCCACAAGTTGAATTTTCCGCATTACAACAAGCATTTTCTTTTATTTAATATAACATTTTTTATTGTTATTTTCAAGATATATATGAGAATAGAGTTATCCCGAAATTATGAGATAACTCTATTTTTGATGGTATGACAAAAATCATACCTCGACCTTTAAAATCATACCACAAGAAATGTAGTTAAAAACTTTGTTTTTAAGCAGAAAAACTACCGAAAGTATGACAGTTATTCCTGCCTTGCCTATTTTTTACTAACCACTTGCCTTTTCATATGTGTTATGATATACTAATACGTGCCAAACAAAGCTGAATAATGAAAAGGAAATCAAATAATCAAGGGGATATTATACCCTTTTGTATTTATCATCCAATTTGAGTTCGGTAAAAATGCAACTCCACTTGGATGGTAATAAGGGTTTCCTTTTCTATTCGAGCTTTGTTTGGCGACAATCGGAGTTGCGTTTTTCGGTGCGTTAACTTCGGTTGGCGCACTTTTTTATTTTGTGGAGGTATAAAATGTATTGTAGAGAATGTGGGAAAGAGATTCTTGATAAAGCTGTTGTTTGCCCCCATTGTGGCTGTGCAACATCTTCTTTAACAAACAACGAAAAAGTTACCCCTTGGGAATCAGTACGAAGATTTTACAGAAACAACAAAGGAACCATTTTATTCGTAATACTGTTTATTTCTGTTATATGTCTTGTTTGTGGTGTAACTGACATAGTCCAAACGCTCGCCGACAATAGTTCTGGTTCGTGGCGCGGTGACACAACTTCAGCAAGTGTGAGTTCTCCTAATCCAGTAGACATACCATTAATTATTATTGGATTGTTTGGGCTTTTCATATCGATAAAAAAACTAATTATAAAAAAGTAAACAAAAAGACTTTACAGTTAAAATCCGTACTGTAAAGTCTTTTTGTCCCTATTGTAGCACAACCATACCATATTTTCCATGGGCATACAACATAAATTTGACATTCAAAAACCCTCCCGTTTGGGAGGGTTTTAAGGCTTATTCGCAATAGCCGGGGGTGGTGTAGAATGCCACAGTCCGGGGTTCTGCACGACCGTACTGTGCAACCACAGGCACATCGCTTTCCAGCATGATGGCGTACTGCTCCTCAAATTTGGCGGTGTAAGGACCAAAATCGGCTTCCACATTGGTACGCAGACAGCGCACCCGGCGTGCACCTACGGTGATCACGGGAACTTTCACAGGCTCCTTATCCGTATAGATCAGCGTAATCTGGATATGTGCGTCTTCATCACCAGTGTTGGTTATGATGATGGACTCATGACCGGGGATCAGATTGACACCCACAGGGGGCAATTCCGCATCGGGAAATACCCAAACTTTTTTTCCGTAACCCATAACAATTCCCCTTATAATACGATTTCAAACTGCTGCTCGGGTGTCAGATCCACTACGGTGCAGTCATTGGCATAGGTGCATTCTGGCAGAATAATCAAGGCAGTCAGTTGCTCCTTACTTGCCGGCAACGGAGCCAGATGCCAGATTGCGGCATTCATTTTCACCAAGGTATGCTTTGGAACAAGGAACGCCTGAGCCTGCTCGGTCACCGGAACGCCGGCAGAAGCAGGGGCAACATGAAGGATCATGTCATCATCCAATGGCATAATCATTTCCCACGTGGTAGTGTGGTACTCCTGCTGGGTAATGAGCATTTTCTCCGGCTTTTTCACCAGAATGGGAGAATAACCCACCCGATGACCAGAGTCGGCAGTCAGACGGTCAGGAAAAAACTGATGCAATTCGCCGCACAGAGCATGGCCCTTGGGTGCATCCATGATGTAAAACTGGCCAAAGGGCACAAATGCCTCATGGGTCAACGGCTGAACTTTTACTTGACGCATAGCAAACCTCCTGTTAAACGATGGTTTTGCGAAGCCACTCCAAAGTGCACTCCACCATATGCTTGCCGGTTTCGGCACTGGCCTCCTTGGCAGATTGGGCAAACCATTCTGTATTCCGTTCACAGCGGCTCAAATCCACCAATTTGGGGTATGTACCCATCAGTAAAGAGGTCTCCCACTTGCCAGCGTGGTCAAATCCGCCGCACTTGATCTGTGCCTCTGCACCGATCAGAGGAATCACTTTGATATAGGAGAACGGATCATCCTCGCTGCCCATATCTTCATAGTAGGTAGCGTAGTCGTCACTGCCCCACCAGCCTTTTCCAAGTTTTTCCTCCATGTACTCCATGGTAACTTTCTTGGATGCCTTATGGCAGGCAATGGTCATGGGCATCAAACCTGCACCTTCGGTCTGGTGATGGGGCACAAGATAAATATTCTTATGCCCGGCATCAATCATAGACTTGAGCACATAGTACAAATAATTCACATAGGCATCTTCATCCACATGGAAGAGGCTGGGCTTGGGAGCACAGACCGCATAAGATGCCACGCCATACCAAATAGGCGGACAAACAACGATCTCCTTTTCCTTCTCCAGCTCACGCAGACAGCCGGTAACTACCAAAGTATCCGTACCGCAGGATGCGTGCCGGGCATGATATTCCAGTGTGCCGATGGGGATCACAAAGGGAACCTTGCGATCCACGGCATCCTGTATCTCATCATAAAACATTTCAAGCAGCTGCATAATGTACGCTCCTTAATTTGTTTAACTTAAATTTAGAACAACAGTTCGGGGCAAACCTCGGGAATTTCGGGAGACAGCATCTCAAAGCCATCTTCCTTAACTGCAATACCCTTTTCCCAACGAGTACCGAAGGTATCGGAGGAAATGTAGGTATCCACCTGATAGCACATATTGGTCTGCAGGTAGTAGTCAGAACTGGTTTCACACCAGGGTGCCTCGACCTCGATAATACCGGTGCCGTGGAGAGGGCCGTAAACATAGTTCTTCTCGTAGCCATGGTCAACAAAGTACTTGTAGAAGCCCTTTGCGATGTCAGCGGCGTAAACGCCAGCCTTGACCTGCTTTTCAGACCATGCGTGTGCCTCACGGCAGAACTGCACGATATCACGGCGCTGTCCTTCCAGCTTACCCAGACAGATGGGGTAGCCGATGGCGGCAGAGTAGCCGTCGATCTTAGCAGACAGGTTCAACTGAACAATATCGCCCTTTTCGAACTGCCGGTAGGAAGAACGGGAGATAGCATGGCGGGTGGAAGCCTCGGAGAATACGTACATGGGCAAGCCTTCGTACTCAGCACCATGTTCATAAACTGCCTTCTGTGCAACACCGACCATCTGCAATTCGGTCATACCGGGACGGATCGCCTTGATAACTTCCTCGGTAGCGATATTGGCAATGCGGTAGCCTTCACGCAGACATGCCAATTCGTTCTCAGACTTAATGCGGCGCAGTTCCACCATAATATTGCCTGCGTCAACAATCTCAGCCTTGGGAAATGCTTCCTTGATGGCGTTGAAGATAACCACAGAGGTATCCAGGTAGGAAGCAACACCGATACGGATATGCTCGCCGGAAACTCCCAAGGACTTAAACACATCGTGGAAAGTGTCGGGTTTCAGTTCAGGATAAGCGGGGTTTGCACTTTCACGGTAGGCCAGCAGAGTGAAGATCTTGTCCAACTTGTTGCGGTCCGCACCGAAAATGGAAGATTCGGGACCAACCATCAAAGCAGCATCGCCATTGGCAGCAATGGCAACACCAGCGCGCTCAAACAGAGGCCAAAAGCCGGAGAAGTAACGGGGGTTTGCATAGTCTGCCTCGTTACCGTTGACAATCAGAACGTCCAGATTCTCACGACGCAGGATGGCAGCGCAACGTTGTACTCTCTCCTTATACTCGTGATCGGGAATGCGGATTTTACCATACATATATGTATCCTCCAGTAAATATTTTAATAGCATTGTGCCATTTCTTTAAGTTTAGCATTTTTATAACGGGTATGTCAATACCATCGAAATATTTCACGAAATATATTTTGTAGTTTTACAAAAATTCGCTTTCCAGAATCGGGTGTCTTTCATTTTTTTCCGATGGGGCATAGCCGAATTGCTTATGATATGCCCGATAAAAAGACGAATACTCCGAAAAACCGAATCGGGAATATATCTCCGTAGGTCTTTCCCCCGCCCGAATCGCCATCTGTGCCGCCATCAGGCGCTTTCCGAGAATATACCGCCAGGGGCTTACCTGTAAATGCCGGATAAACAGCTGGTGCAAATAACTCTTCGACACAAATAATTCTTTGCACAGCATATCCAGACTAAAATCCATATCCAGATGACTGTCGATGTATTCAATGGCCGCCGCCACAGTGGGATTGACTGTATGATGATCGTTGGGTTTTAATTTTCCTTTTCGAATAAAAATCACCAATTCGTAAATGATCTGCTCCGTCAAATCCGTCAGTACGGATTTCAGTGCATCCCCCTCAAAATAACGGCAATAATGCTCCATTTTTCCAAACAGGGACCGCACAGTGGTATCCTCTTCAAAAACAAACACATCCAGATCCTTTGGAATCTGGCTCAGCACCTCAGAATTTACTGCCCTGGTGTCAAACAGGATATTAAATCGGTCATAGCCCCACCGTTCATCCACTTGGATACTGTGTAACTTGCCGGGGGGTGTAAAAATCAGACTGTTAGATTTTACCTGATAACTTTTTTCTTCCGCTCGATAGGTAACTTCACAATTGTTCAGCAAAATCATTTCATATGCATTGTGGGTTTGCGGTGAGGTGCCCTTGAACTCACCGGGTTTACGCCGCTCATGACCAAACGCAAAAGAATCATCTCTGAATCTGGAACACAACATAAAATCACCCCTTTTCGCTGTTATAACACAAAAGTGTATTTTTTGCAATCTTTTTTTACCAATCGGCTATTTACATAACAAATGAAATACATTATAGTTAATAACGTATAATCATTAACACTAGAAAGCGAGGATTTCATTATGCACATTGCTTTTGCAGGTTTTCGCCACGGACACATCGTTTCCCTGTATGAAACCGCACAAAAAAGATCTGACGTTACCATCGTGGGATGCTGGGAAGAGGACGATGCTACCCGGGAGGCAACCATTCAAACTCTGAATGCTGACTTCTGCTACGCCGATTACGCCGCCCTGCTGGGCGATCCCGCTGTTGAGGTCGTAGCCATCGGTGACTATTACGCCAAGCGCGGTCAGTTGGTCATCGAAGCCCTGAAAAAAGGAAAGCATGTGATCTGCGACAAGCCCATTTGCACCGATCTGGGTGAACTGGACGAAATCGAACGTCTGACCAAGGAGACCGGCTTGCAGGTTTGCTGCATGCTGGACCTGCGGTACATGGAGCAGGTGGCCAAGGCCAAGGAATTGGTGGCAAGCGGCGTCATCGGCGATGTGAAGATCGCTACCTTCACCGGCCAGCACTGCCTGAGCTACGGCACCCGTCCCAACTGGTATTTTGAGGACGGCAAGCACGGCGGCACCATCAACGACATCGCCATTCACGGCGTGGATCTGGTGCGCTATATCACCGGCAAGAACCTAACCGGTGTCAACTACGCCAAGACCTGGAACGCATACGCTGTTCAGGTGCCCAGCTTCAAGGATTGCGGTCAGTTTATCGTGGACATGGAGGGCATGACCCTGAACGCTGACGTTTCCTATGCCGCCCCCAGCTTTAACGGCACCCTGCCCACCTATTGGGACTTCTACTTCTGGGGACTGAATGGCATGATCCACTTCAACCTGGCTGAAAACAAGACCCGCCTGTACAAGGACGGCGTCTGTGAGACCTTCGATTGTGGCCCCCTCGCCTGTCACTATTTTGATGACGTTGCCAAGATGATAGGCGGTGAGCCCACCCTGTTCACCACAGAAGACGTTCTGAAGTCTCAGCGTCAGGTGCTGACCATTCAGAAAGCTGCCGAGTAAAATCACGGGAGAAGCATTATGATTACACGGATTAAAAGCGACCGGATCATCGCCGGTAAATCCATCGTTTCCGGCCATGTTTATCTGAATGATGCAACCATTACTGAAGTATCCGCAAAGGAACTACCCTTTGACAAAGAGGTGGATCTGACCGGCTACTATGTCTCCCCCGGCTTTATCGATCTGCATACCCATGGCGGTGCTGGCTATGATTTTATCAACGGCAAAGAAGATGTTATCAAGGGCTGTAATTTTCACCTGACCCACGGCACTACTTCTATTTGCCCCACCATTTCTGCTGCTCCCTTCCCCAAAATGCGTCGTGCAGTAGAGGGCATCGCAGAGGCCATGCAAGATCCGCAGCTGAAAAGCAATGTTCTGGGTGCTCACATGG
Organism: Faecousia sp.; assembly: GCA_045596215.1. Lineage (GTDB taxonomy): Bacteria > Bacillota > Clostridia > Oscillospirales > Oscillospiraceae > Faecousia. The sequence continues at coordinate 15,039 of JAZOBY010000040.1, read as the reverse complement.
AAGGCCCTTACCTGTCCCTAGCACAAGGCGGTGCACAATGCACAGATCATATCACCCCTCCTGTAAAGGAAGATTACGAGTCTTTGATCGAGTCTCACGGTCACGCCATTGCCCGTTGGTCCTACGCTCCGGAAAATGATCCGGAGGGCACATTCTGTCGTTATCTGCATGAGCATGGCATCAACCCCACCGCGGGACATACCAATGCCATCTATGACGACATGAAGGTGGCTATGGAAAACGGACTCAACGCGGTAACGCATCTGTATTCCTGCACCTCCACCATCACCCGGAAGCAGGGCTTCCGTCAGCTGGGTGTGCTGGAAACCGCCATGCTCCATGATGATCTGTATGCAGAGATCATTGCCGATGGCTGCCACATTCCCCCGGAGCTGATCCGACTGATCGTCAAGATCAAGGGCGTTGACCGGCTGGCCATGGTCACCGACAGTCTGCCCGTTGCCGGTACCGGCGTGACGGAAGGATTCATGGTGGACACTCCCTTTATTGTGGAAGACGGCGTTTGTAAGCTGGCTGACCGCAGTGCTTTCGCAGGCTCTATTGCCACCACGGACGTACTGGTCAAAACCGTAATGCAGAAAGCTGGAATTTCCCTGACAGACGCGGTACATATGTTGACCGCCGTTCCGGCTGAAATCATGAACCTGAACAAGGGCGTTCTTGCCCCCGGAAAAGACGCAGATATCGTTGCATTTGACGAGGATGTAAACATCAAAACCGCCTTTGTAATGGGCAAGCAAGTAATCTAAATAAAAAAGGCACCCAACCGGGTGCCTTTTATCGTTTATTTCTCTTGCGTCAGTTCTAAAATCTCCACACGGCCAATGAGCACATCGTTATACTGCAATGTGTGCCGCCGTGGATATCTGCTTTCCCGTTCCTCTATCTGAAAGAAGTTGGGATACAGCCCGGTGATCTGTGCCGGTTCATTACGCACGCTCACTTTTGGATGTCGCATGGTCACATTTACATGGATATGGGGAGCTGTTTTATACAACCGCTCAATGTCCTTTTTAATGGTTTCAATCGTTCGTTCCATCAATTTTCCTCCTCATTCGGTGCTCTTGTCCGGGCAGGATGACCGCACCTGTTACAGAGAGGATCAAGCGAAACGAATCGTTTATCTGCCCCCGGCTGCCGTGGGGACAGATAGGCTATGTCGCTCCCGTGGTAGAAATTTCTACATAGATAGTATAGCACAAATTTATAAGATTTTCAACCATAAAATAAGGAAAACCCACTGCATTGCAGTGGGTTTTGTACTTATTCTTCTGTATTCTCCGAAGTGTCTTCCGGAATGACAACGTTCTCTTTCCGGGGTGGCATCCCCAAATCCTTGTCCTTGCACAGCATCATAAAGATGGCATACGCACCGTCCACCACTACGTTACCCACCAGGCTCAACACTATAAAAAGCGTACTGTTTTTAGGCTCGCAGGAGCAAAACACATCGTAAAGTGCTATGTAGAAATAAACCGTATGGATCACGGCCAGCACTGCCATGGGAATCGTCAAAAATACCGCGACGACCAGTAAAGTCATCAGTGCAGCGTTATTGCCCGTGTAGTACACCAAATTGCTAATCAGCGTCTGTGCATCGGAAATCGCAGGGATCGATATGGCCATAAGCATCAAAACTACCAGCAGCCACACCACAGCAACCAGAATCACTACTCCTATCGCCGCCATGGCGATATTCAATCCCAACAGTATCTTGCGTTTGTTCTTTACCTGTCGCTTGACCACATACTGATACTGGTCAGAAACAGATCCCAAAATCCAAACATTGACCACAGGAATCCATGCAAGCCAGGGCTTTTTGATTTCTCTGCGTTTTGCGATGGTATACAAAGCGAGTGCCTGCAAAATATACACAAGGACACCCAATCCGCTGGTAGCAAAATTAAACGTGTATGCTACATCTTCCAAACCACTCGCCAGTTCTGTAAGAAGTTCCTGTACATCCGGCATATTCATCCGCCTCCTTTTTGGAATGGTGTTATTTTACCATAGATACCCGGTTTTGGCAATCCCCTTCATGCCAGCAATCAAGATTACCCAAATTTTTACAAATTTTTTCGTAATTATTGGATGTATTTTTCACGAAAAGCAGTTGCTTTTTGTCCCTTCGCAATGCTATAATAAACTTGCTATATCCCGCGCAACAGATAAAGAATAAAGTGAGGTATTTCTTGATGATCGCGTATGGAGAAAACATTAAGGTCTTTTGTGGCAATTCCAATCCCGAATTTGCCAAAACCATCTGCAAGTATTTTAACATTGCCCTGGGCGACAGTGACGTTAAAACCTTTGCCGACGGTGAAGCCTCCGTCAGCCTGAACGAGACGGTTCGTGGTGCGGACGTATTCCTGGTTCAATCCACCTGCAAGCCCGTCAACGATCACCTTATGGAACTGCTGGTCATGATTGACGCCTGCCGCCGTGCTTCCGCTGGCCGGATCACCGCCGTTATCCCCTATTTCGGATACGCACGGCAGGATCGCAAGGCCAAGAGCCGTGACCCCATCTCCGCCAAGTTAGTAGCCAACATGATCACTGCCGCCGGCGCTGACCGTGTGCTGACCATGGACCTCCATGCCGCCCAGATCCAGGGTTTCTTTGACATCCCTGTGGACCATCTGCTGGGAAATCCCACTTTCTGTAATTACTTCACTGAAAAATTCCCCGAGGACAAGTTCGACTACGAAGATTTTGTTGTCGTCTCCCCCGACGTTGGTTCCGTTGGCCGTGCACGTACCTTTGCCAAGAAGCTGCACATGGGTCTGGCCATTGTGGATAAGCGTCGTCCCAAGGCCAATATCTGTGAAGTCATGAACATCATCGGCGATGTGAAGGGCAAGACCTGCATTTTGTATGATGATATGGTGGATACTGCCGGTTCGCTGTGCAACGCCGCTCAGGCACTGATTGAAATTGGCGGTGCCAAAGAAGTTTACGCTTGTGCAACCCACGGCGTACTTTCCGGCCCTGCCTATGACCGGATTGAAGCCAGCCCCATTAAGGAAATGGTATTCCTGAACACCATTCCCCAGGTTGGCAACACCCCCAGCAATAAACTGGTTTATCTGGATGTCGCCCCTGTTTTTGCCCACGCCATTGACCATATCCACGGCGGTACATCCATTGCGGATTTGTTCTGAGTATGTTTGGTAAAAAAAGCGAAGACTGGCTGATTGTCGGTCTGGGAAATCCCGGTAAGGAATATGAAAAGACCCGGCACAATGCCGGCTGGCGGGCCGTTGACCTGCTGGCGGAAAAATTGGGCTGCAAGATCGACAAGGCAAAATTTCAAGGGCTTTACGGTCAGGCCAAGTATGCCGGCGGCAAGTTGTATCTGCTGAAACCGATGACTTATATGAATGCATCCGGCCGGTCTGTATTGCAGCTGTCTGCGTATTTTCGCATTCCGCCCCAGCGGATCATCGTCCTGTTCGATGACATTTCCCTGGAACCCGGCCGTTTGCGTATCCGTGCTGACGGCTCTGCCGGTGGACACAATGGCATCAAGTCCATCATTTCCGAATTGGGAAGTCAGGAATTCCCCCGTGTGAAGATCGGCATAGGTGCCAAGGCACACGCAGAGCAGGATCTGGCCGACTGGGTGCTGTCTCCCATGGGTGCATCTGACGAAAAAGCACTGGTCTCTGCCTTGGAGCGGTCTGCGGATGCCGCATTGTGCATCATTGATAAAGGCATTTACGAAGCGGCGAACCGCTACAATGGGTCTCACCCGTAAAAATTGTCAAAACACCACGGAAAGGGGGGTATTTTCCCCCTTTCCGCATTGTTACGTGGAGGAAAAGCTATGGAAAAGTTGCTCTCTTTGCTAAAATCCATACCGGAGTACGGCATGTTGCTGGATTGTGTTTCCCGCAAGGAAAGTGCCGCTGTTACGGGCATCGGCCAGATGAACCGCAGTCACATGATCGCGGCACTGCACACCGATACAAAAACTCCCCTTGTTGTCATCTGTCAGGATGATATGGCTGCCAAGCGGTTGCAGGAAGAACTGAAAGCCTTTTTAGGCATCACCCCTCCCGTACTCCCCTCCCGGGATCTGACCCTTTACGATACCGCGGTGGTCAGCCGTGCCTGGGAGCAAAATCGTCTGCGTCAATTCTACGAACTGATGAACGGCACAACTTCATTACAAATTATGTCCTGGGAGGCTCTGAGCCAACGCACCATGCCTCCCGCAGTCCTGGCAGAATGTGCCTTCACGCTGGAAACCGGCAAAGAATATGATCTGGACAGTTTGACTGTACAGCTCTCCGGTGCAGGTTACAGCCGCACCAGCATGGTGGAAGGCCCGGGTCAATTTGCCGTCCGGGGCGGCATTATCGATATCTTCTCCCCTGCCGCCGATTTGCCCGTTCGGGCGGAATTCTTCGGTGAAGAACTGGACACCATGGGTTATTTTGACCCGGACACCCAACGTCGGACGGAGAACGTCAGCTCCATCATTATCCTGCCCGTGGGCGAAACCCAACCCAAACTGCATCCTGGCGGACTGGCCGGTCTTTGCGAAGATCTGAGCAGCTTGATTGCCCGTCAAAAGCGGCGGAAAAATCCCAACGAAGACCTGATCAGAACCCTGGAGCGGGATCTTGAAAAATATCAAAACGGCATACAAAACCCGGCATCGGACCGTTATATGGCACTGATCTATCCGGAAATAGCAACAGCACTAGACTATATTCCAGAAAATGCCGTGGTGGTGCTATGCGACCAGAGCACTCTGAAACGCACCGCCCGCACCCGCATGGACGAACTGGGTATGCAGCTGGACGGCATGCTCCAAGGTGGCCTGTTGGCCGGCGAACTGTGCGATTACGCCTGTCAATGGGAGGATTTTTGCGACAAGCTTTCCGGACGGACAGCAGTGTATTTCGATGCCTTCGGCGGCACTTCCTATCCCGAAGAAAATCCGCCAAAGCAGCTGTTCCCCATGACCGCCAAGCAACTACCCGGTTACGGCGGCAGTCTGGATACTGCCGCAACGGATCTGGCGCATTATCAGAAAATGGAGTTTTCCAGTTTGGTTCTCTGCGGCACACGCCGCCGGGCGGAACTGTTGCAGGAACAGCTCCGGGATCGGGGTCTTTCCGCCTTTTTGTGTATTCCTCTGACCACATTGCCCAAGCCGGGACAAATCTTGCTGGCAGAGGGCACACTTCCCTTTGGTATGGAGTATCCCAACGCCAAGATCGTTGTTTTAACCGAGGGCCAGTTGATTGCTAAGTCTACACCACGGAAAAAGGCAAAAAAGACGGCCACCAACCGGCAAAAACTGAACTCCTTCACCGATCTGACACCCGGTGATCTGGTTGTCCACGAAAACTACGGCATCGGCCGGTTTGTGGCCATGGAGCAGATCAAAGTTGACGGAGCTGTCAAGGACTATGTGAAGATCGCCTATCAAGGCTCTGACACACTTTTTGTCCCCGCCACCCAGTTGGACCTGGTGAGCAAATATATCGGCTCCGGCGGTGAGGATACCACGGTGCGGCTGAACAAAATCGGCTCGGACGCCTGGCAAAAAACCAAAACCAAAGCTCGGAAAGCCGCCAAGGATATGGCCGGCGAGCTGATCCAGCTTTATGCGGCCCGGAAACGACAGGAGGGCTATCCTTTCTCCGCCGACTCTCCCTGGCAGCAGGAATTTGAAGACAATTTCCCCTACCCGGAGACCGACGACCAGCTGCGTTGTATTGCCGACATCAAAGCGGATATGGAATCCCCTACGCCCATGGATCGTCTGCTGTGCGGCGATGTGGGCTTCGGCAAAACGGAAGTAGCACTTCGTGCGGTGATGAAAGCCATCATGGACGGCAAGCAGGCCGCCATTTTGGTACCCACTACCGTATTGGCCCAGCAGCATTATCAAACCGCAGTCGCCCGTTTCCGGGGATTTCCGGTGAATATCGACGTGCTCAGCCGATTCCGCACCGCTACGGAGCAGAAGAAAACCATTCAAAATCTGCGCAGCGGCGGTGTGGATCTGATCATCGGCACCCACAAATTGCTGCAAAAGAGCATTGAATACAAGGATCTGGGCCTGCTGATCATCGACGAAGAACAGCGTTTCGGCGTCAGCCACAAGGAGCGGCTCAAAGAGATCTCCAAGGGTGTGGATGTGCTGACCCTCTCCGCCACCCCCATCCCCAGGACACTGAACATGGCCCTGTCCGGCATCCGGGATATGTCCACCATTGAAGAGCCCCCGGCAGACCGTTATCCCGTCCAAACTTTTGTGATGGAACACAGTAATGCCATCATTGACGATGCCATCCGCAAAGAGGTGGAACGGGGCGGACAGGTGTACTACCTGCACAATCGGGTGGAGACCATTGACCGGTGTGCCGCCGCATTGCAAAAGCGGATTCCCGGCCTGTCCGTGGCTGTTGCCCATGGGCAAATGGGCGAGGATGCTCTCAGCGATGTGATGCACGCCATGTCCGAGGGAGAAGTTCAGGTATTGGTGTGTACCACCATCATCGAAACAGGCTTGGACATTCCCAATGTCAACACCCTCATTATTGAAAATGCGGACCGGTTCGGTCTTTCTCAGCTGCATCAATTGCGGGGCCGTGTGGGTCGTTCCACCCGCCACGCCTATGCCTATTTCACCTACCGCCCGGACAAAAATCTGACAGAAGTTGCGGAAAAGCGGCTGTCTGCCATCCGTGATTTCGCGGAATTCGGTTCCGGCTTCAAGATCGCCATGCGGGACCTGGAAATTCGCGGTGCCGGCAACCTGCTGGGTGCGGAACAATCGGGTCACATGATGAGTGTAGGCTATGACATATATCTGAAACTTCTGGACGAAGCGGTTTTGGAAGAAAAGGGCGAAAAGCCGAAAGAGCCGGACTGCACCGCCGACCTGAATATCACCGCCAACGTCAGTCAGGACTATGTATCCCGTGGCGAAGAGCGAATGGATCTGTACCGCCGTATGGCCGCCATTCGTTCCCAGGAAGATGCGGATGACCTGCTGGATGAGATCATTGACCGCTACGGCGATCCTCCCAAGGGCGTGCTGAACCTCATCGACATTGCCCTATTGCGTGCCGAGGCACAAAAACTGCATATTTGCGACATCCGTCAAAAGGCGGGCGAAGTGCTGATCACCATGACGGAGCTGAATTTCGACGGCATCGGCCGCATTTGCAATGACAAGGACTATGCAAAACGCATCCAACTGGTGGCAACCGCCAAGCAACCCACGCTGCGGTTGAAGCTGGCCAGCGGCGTAGACAGTCTGAAACAAACCAAGGTATTTCTGGAAAAATACCGAAATTGCTGTCAAGAGGGCTGAGAACCCCCCTTCTTCACAGTATTTTCATCTAATGGTAACGAAATGACATTGCAATTTACGGAAAATGTGGTACAATACCCCTGTAACAGCAAACTTTGCGCGCGGTTTTTCCGCTGACAGATAGGAGAGGTTTACTATTAACGACCATCGTATTGATATCCCCCAGGGAGGCAAACCGGATTCCGGGGCAACGCATAGTAACGTAACCCCGCCCAGCAAGGATATGACCCAACGGGTACGTCTGGAAGATGCTCCCCGTCCCGTCAACCCGCGGCGTGATCGGACGAAGAAGCGTTGGTTCATGACAAAAAAAGAGAAAATCACTCTGATTTCTCTTGCGTCGGTGACTGCGATTCTTCTCATTGCCGCCATCATTTTGATCTCCACCATGTTTGCCGCCCCTGCTGATGACGGCCGTATCCTGAAAGGTGTGGTGGCTGCCGGTGTAAATATCGGCGGCATGACACCCGATCAGGCGGCAATCGCCTTGGATAAGGCAACGGCAAATACATACACGAAGCTGCCCATGGTGGTAACGGTTCTGGACACTCAGATCATGCTGACTCCCGAGAATACCGGGGCACAGCTGGATATCCAGGCTGTGGTACAGGATGCCTATAATTATGGCCGTACCGGCAGTCGTGCGGAACAAAATGAGGCACGGGAAAATGCATTGGCAAACTCTGTTATCATTCCCATTACGCCTCACCTGAATCTGAATACGGACTATATCCGCAGTGAGCTGAACAAACTGGGAACCCAGTTCAGCAGTACCCTTTCTCAACCCACCATCAGTCTTGCCGGTACGAAACCGCCAATGGGGGTTGAAAATCCCAATACCGAAACCATTCACCAAACCCTTTCCATTTATGTGGGCACAGCGGAATACGGTCTGGACATCAACAAGCTGTTTGACCAAGTGATGGAATACTACAACACCAACATCTTCCAGGTAGTGGGAACCTGTACGGTAGTTGCCCCCGATTCCATTGAAGACGAGTTGCTGGCTTATTATGAAGATCTGTGCGTGGAACCCGTAGATGCACAGATGGATCCCATTACCTATGACGTCACCCCGGAAGTCTACGGTTATGGCTTCGATTTGGCCGCCGTAAAAGATCAGATTGCCTCAGCCGCCTACGGTTCAACCATTGATGTCCCCCTACGCTATCTCGAGCCCTCTTTAACTGAAGAGCTGCTTGCTGCCAATCTTTTCAAGAATGTTATGGGAGAATATGCTTCTCCCCTGGGTACGGACTCTGCCTGGTCGAATAACGCTATCATTGCCTGCGACCAATTGAACGGTGTGATCTTGAAAGCCGGAGAAACCTTCTCCTTCAACGAATTTCTTGGCAAGCTGACTGCCGACAAAGGCTATCAGGAAGCCTCTGCATACCGTGGCAGAAATGTGGTATCCGTTATGGGCGGCGGTGTCAGCCATACTGCCAGCGTACTGTATAACAGCGTCCTGTATGCAGAACTGGAAATTCTGGAGCATCATAACCATATCTACGCCCCCGAATTTATTGATGTTGGCCGTGACGCATATGTGGACGACACCAAGGATCTGCGTTTCCGCAATTCCTATTCCGATCCCATCCGGATCGTTGCTGAGGTCGTAGACGGACAGATCTGCATCTCCATTGAAGGTACAGATACCAGAGAATACGTAGTGTCGATTGAAGCAGTCACTTTGGATGTTCTCGCCCCTGAAAACCTTTATAATGTGATGCTCCCTGACAATCCCGGCAATTATACGGATGGTCAGGTGCTGGTGCAAGGCACCAACGGTTATGAAATCGAATTGGTGAAACTGCTCCAGTATACCGGTTGGGAAGATAACTCTGTAATCGGAACCTATACCTACGAGGCACAGGATAACGTTGTGGTTAAGATTCCGGAGCCTACTACACCTGATCCCGATACCTCTTTGGAAACTCCCTGATAAGAAAAGACTGCTGCAAATTGCAGCAGTCTTTTTTAGTCAATTGCCTGGATGTCCAGGTGGTAATCCACCGTTCCACCCTCGGTCTTCTCGATCTCAATGTCGTACAGAAGATCGATACACCCACCCTCCGGCAAAATGTCGAAAAACAGATGCCGGGTGGTCACGGTAATCATCAGTGCACCGAATTCCATTTGGTACAGGCTGTCGTGGGACTGCCCGATCCGAAATTCCATGGTAGAACGCAGAGGGCCGGTTCGGATCAGTGTTACCTTCTCCGGTTCTACCCGAAATGTGGTGGTCACGCCTTGCAGGCCGGTCAGGTCGCTTTCCTGGTAAGAAATGTCCCAGCCGCCATCTGTGAATTCCATCGTCCCTTCCGTGACCAGCTCCATCACATCCGGCTCCTGGCCCTGGTAAGTCTGTTTGCCCGTAATGGACAGCATTACTTTCTTCACTTGGCTGCCTCCAACGCAAGGTTCAAAAGCTCATCTATCAGCTGACCGGCAGGAATTCCACTAGCGGCAAAGAGTTTGGGGAACATGGAAATGGACGTAAAACCGGGAAGGGTGTTGATCTCATTAAAGACGACCTCGTCATTTTCATAGGTCACAAAGAAATCCACACGGCTCAAACCCTGACAGCCGATGGCAGAATAGATCCGTACCGCGGCATCCCGCACTTGCTCTGCCACATCCTCGGGGATTCTGGCCGGGATGTAGGCCACAGACGTGTCTGTGACGTATTTTGCGTCGTAGTCGTAGAATTCCGCACCGGAATCGATCTCGCCGCAGATGGACGCCACGGGGCTTCTGTTGCCCATCACAGCCACTTCCACTTCCCTGCCGTGGATAAATTCCTCAACCAGGATCTTGCTGTCATAGGTTCCGGCTTTCATGAGGGCTTTACGCAGTCCGTCTCGATCTGCGGCCTTGGACACGCCTACGGAAGATCCGGTGCCGGCGGGTTTCACAAACACAGGATATTGGAATTTCTTTTCAATCTGTTCCAAAACCCAGTCCAAGCGGGACTCTACGTCCCCATTGCGAACCAGCATCCATGCCGCCTGGCGGATTTTCGCCTGATCAACCACCAGTTTGGTCAGCGTCTTATCCATGGCAACCGCCGATGCCGCCACATGTGGTCCCACATATGGGATGCCCGCCATTTGCAGGAGGCCCTGCATGGCACCGTCTTCGCCGTTTTCACCGTGGAGCACCGGGAATACCACATCGATCCATTCCCGCACCACACAGTCGCCCTCAAAACTCAAAAGGCCTTGTCCACGGACAGGAGAGATGGCTGCCCGGCGGTTTTCCGGGTAGTCCTTCCACTCGCCGGTGGGCAACAAAGAATAATCCGTTCCTCTATACAGAATCCAATCACCGTTTTTGGTGATACCCACGGGAAATACGTTGTATTTCTCCGGGTCCAGGCTGTTCAGCACAAACTCCGCAGAGCGTAAGGACACCTCATGCTCCGGGCTGATGCCGCCAAACAGCACACAAACGCTAAGTTTTTTCATCTGATCGCCTCATTTCAAATTGCTTACTGCAACAGGGCCTCGCCGGCTCTGTAAATATCACCGGCACCCACAGTCAGGATCACATCTCCCGGCTGGGCCAGTTCCTGCAATTTCTGCGTGACTTCCGGTAAGGTTGCACAGTAGTAACCGCCGGGCAACTGTTTCAGCAGGTCCTCGGAAGAAATTCCGATGGTATTACGCTCCCGTGCGGCATAGATCTCCGCCAGCACCACGATATCCGGCCGTTTCAACTGCTCAACAAAATCATCAAACAGTGCGTGGGTACGGGTGTAAGTATGGGGTTGGAACGCAAAAATGACTCGCTTGTAGCCCATGGTACGTACCGCATCCATGGTAGCCGCCAATTCGCCGGGATGGTGAGCATAGTCATCATATACATCCGCACCGTTATAGGTTCCCTTGAATTCCAGCCGGCGGCCGGCACCGTGGAATGTACTCAGGCCCTTTTCAACCGTTTCACCGGGAATACCCATCATCCATGCCACTCCCGCTGCCGCAAGGGCATTGATGGCGTTGTGGTGGCCGTGAACGGTCAATTCAAAGTGACAATACTTCTTGCCGTCGCAGATCACATCAAAACGACGCCAGTCGTTGGATACATCTGCCGCGTGAATACGGTTCTGCTTTCCGAAACCGAAGGTGATCACGTCCATCCCTTGCAGAGTCTGCATGGTATTTTTGTCATCGCCATTGGCCAAGACTCCGCCTGTGGACAAGCCCGCAAACTCCCGGAAGGATTTTTCCACATCCGCAAGATCCTTGAAATAGTCCAAATGATCTGCTTCAATGTTCAAAATCACCGCCAGTGTGGGAAAAAAATTCAAGAAAGAATCACAATATTCGCAGCTTTCCAGCAAAATCGTATCTCCATTGCCGACTCTGTGACCGGCATGCAAAAGGGGCAGATATCCGCCGATCATCACCGTGGGATCCTGCTCAGCCGCCATCAGAATATGGGCCACCATGGATGTAGTTGTCGTCTTTCCGTGGGTGCCGGAAATGCAAATAGCATTTTTGTAGGCTCTCATAATGATACCCCAAGCCTGGGCACGTTCAAACACGGGAATGCCCCGTGCCCGGGCCCCGGCAATTTCCGGGTTGTCATTATGTACCGCGGCGGTACGGATGATGCAGTCCGCATCTCCGATGTTATCCGCATTATGGCCGATCTCCACATGGATGCCCTTGGCGATCAATTCGTCAGTAGAAACAGAAGAATTCATGTCAGATCCGGACACGATCAGTCCCATTCCCTGCAAAACCAGGCCCAGAGGACGCATGGAAACGCCGCCAATACCGATCAAATGTACCCGCTTTCCGGGCTGAATATATTCCTGAAGTTCCAATGTATTATGTTCCATTGTGTCACAACTCCATCACTTAGTTTCATTAACCAAGTTATTATATAACATTTCTGTGAATTTTACAACTGTAAATGTTAGAATTGCGTTTATGATCCTTACACTATTGCTTTTTCCTTTTTACCGCGATATAATGACCTTACAACAGCAAAAGAAAGGATGAGATATATGTTTTGTAAAAACTGCGGTGCAGAGTTGCCCGACGATGCTCAGTTCTGCAACAGCTGCAACTGTGCAACTCAGGAGTCCCTGCCGCAAGAACCTGTGCAAGCCACAGAAATTCCCGAAAGTGTTGCGGCCCCCGTTGCCGTAGCAGAAGTTCCTCTGAAAAAGAGCAGAAAAGGGCTGATCATCGGCATTGCCATTGCCCTGGTGGTCGTACTGGCCGCTGTGGGTATATGGCTCATTCCCACCCTGTTCCCCGAAGACGATGATCCTGCCGATGTTTTGGGTTCCCAATCGTCCTCTGCTTCGTCCTCTGTGCCTTCTTCTTCCGCAGGCACATCCACCCCTGAAAAAGACAAGGTAGAACTGATCCTCAACTCTGCCAAACTGACCTATGAAATGACTGATGCGGATGTGGATAGATTTTATGAACTGCTGGAGCAGTGCAAAGAGGCCGCTCTCAGTGGCAAGGACGGGGACACTGTAATGGAAATCTCCGACGCTTTGGATGAGCAGTATAATTACATGGATACCCAGCATTCCATTGCCAACGTCCTGTATTACTGCGATCTGAACGACGAGGATGCCAGTCAGTTGTATTTGGACTGCACCGATCAGGTGACCCAGGCCAATAACGATTATCTGGAAATGGCCAAGGAGCTCTACGATGCAGATTTCCCTGCCAAAGAACGTTTCTTTGAGGAATGGACAGACCTGGATCTGGCATTGCTGAAAAATTACACCTCTGAGGTCATGGAACTGCGTCAGCGCAACTCGGAGATCACCGTTGCTTATCAGGATTTACAGGATGACGAGGAACTGTACTCCAAAATGGTGCCTCTGTACATTGAGTTGGTACAGAATAATAACCGCATGGCTCAGATTTTCGGCTATGATAATTACTACGACTACGCCTACGATTTGGTCTACACCCGGGACTACGGCAGTGAGGAAATCGAGATCATGCGCGATTTGGCTGCCGAATATCTGCCTGAAACCATCGAAAATGCTATGGATAGCTTCAACAGCAGCTTAGCTGCTCTCAACAACTCGCAGCAGATGAAGCTGTCTGCCTTCATGTATAATGCATTCACAGATACATATATCGACGAATTAGAGGGTTATTTCTCCACGCTTCCCGAGCAGATGCGGGAAGATATGCTGGATATGTTCAACGGAAATATCGTTATGATGAAATCCGCACCCAGTGCCATGGAAGGTGCCTTCACCACTGCCATCACCGATGATCGGCAGATCTGCTTCTTCGGTCCCGGTTACATGAGTCCTTTGACTGCCATCCACGAAGTGGGTCACTACTACGGCGGCAAACACACATACCTGAACGATCTGCCTCTGGATCTGGCAGAGACCCAGTCACAGAGCAATGAATGGCTGTTTTTGAGTTATCTGGATGAAGAAATGAACAACAAGCTCCATAATACTGCTGTGGATTATAAGCTGTACTCCGATTTGGTTACCATTATTCTCTGTGTGATCATTGACGATTTTGAGGAGCAGGTTTATACCCATCCTAACGTCGCCAAGCTGACCAGTTTTGATCTGGACCAGATTATGGTGCAAGTCTGTGAGAAATACGGTGGCATTGCATTTATCGAGAATTACGCCACCGACATCCAGAATTACTGGCGCATGGTCGTTGTGGAGCAGCCAGTATATTACATCAGCTATGGTGTTTCCGCCATTGCGGCCATCGATGTCTTTACCATCGCCGAGGAAGACTATGAGCAGGCTGTGGAGATCTATCGGACTCTGATCGAAGAAGTAGATCTGGAAGAAGGCTTTTTGGGCAATATCCAAAATGCCGAACTGGACGGCCCCTTTGACGAAGATGTCTATGTGAAATTGCAGGCATTGTTTGATTGATATGGAATGATAAAAACAGACCACCTTTTGGTGGTCTGTTTTTTTAATCTTCTGTAATAACCAGTAATTCATTTGGAGTGCAATTCAACAAAAGACACATTGTCTCAATGTTCTCATATTGAATGGATTTCGTCTCGTTGTTTACCATCTTATTGAAATTCTGATAACTCATGCCTAATTGCTTATATAGCCAGTATTTTGTCTTTCCCTGTTTCTCCAAAAGTTCCAGAGCATTAAGTTTAATCATAAGATACTCTCCCATCACTTATGTTATAATGAGATAATATCCAAATATCGCTCTTTACATATAGACTTTTGCATTATATAATGTAAAAGTCTATCGAAAAGGGGTATATATATGATTATTGATATAACCGGCACCATACTCACACCGGGAAATTACGGCAACGATTGTCTTGGTAACGGCACACACGAAGGAATTGAATGTTGCTGTAACGAATGTGATTATATGATGTGTTGCTTTTGTGATCACTTTCCATTCCAATGCCCACAATGTGAAGATCGCGATTGCCCGCACTCTACAAAGTTTACCGACAATTCTATTGGGACGATATAGAACTCGATTTGCAGTGTATTAAGAAATTGATTTCTGTTCACAGGCTTACGCCTGCATCCATAAATCAATAGGACTCTTCCCCGGGCTGAAAAACATGCCACCAGCATGTTTTTTACGGCCTTTGGCCGCCGCCCTCTTCGAGTCCTATATCTGAATACCATACCAAAGAAAAACGCCACCCTGTCGGGTGGCGTTTGTCTT
>JAZOBY010000039.1:0-10861 GCA_045596215.1 Faecousia sp. | reverse complement strand
TGATCCACATAAGCATTGAAATTCTGCCCCATTTTCTTGGTGAAGATCTTGCCCAGGTACGAGCGGTTGTAGCCATGTGAAGGGGAAGTGGTGGGGACGGAAACGCATGACAGCGTCCTGTCCGTAGATCTGCTTCATCACAGTAACCAGGGCACTCTTCAGGTTGCCCATGGTGATGTCCTCAGCCACAACAAGACCCTCGATCTGATGGAACATGGGGGAGTGGGTGGCGTCAGCTTCGTCCTTACGATACACACGGCCGGGAGCCAGAATGCAGATAGGGGGCTTGGCATTTTCCATTACACGGATCTGCATGGAACTGGTCTGAGTACGCAGAAGAACGGAGTCATCATCGGTGAAATAGAAGGTGTCACTGCGATCGCGGGCGGGGTGGCCTTCTTCGGTGTTCAGCTTGGTGAAGTTGTAGTCAGAAAGCTCCACTTCCGGGCCGTCCACGATGGTGTAACCCATGCCGACGAACAGATCCTTGATCTGCTGCAGAACCTGGTTCATGGGGTGCTCGTGGCCCATGGTTACCTCGTCGCCGGGAATGGTAACATCAATGGCTTCTGCGGCCAGCTTCTGCTCCAAAACAGCGGCGTTGATAACGGCCTTACGCTCTTCCAGCTTTGCTTCAATGTCTGCACGGACAGCGTTGGCAACCTGACCCATTACGGGACGCTCCTCGGGTGTGAGTTTGCCCATCTGCTTCAAGACGGCAGTCAGTTCGCCCTTTTTCCCCAAAAGGCTGACCCGCAGTTCTTCCAGAGCAGCCGGTGTTTCAGCAGCATCCAACGCGGCCAACGCCTGCATGCGGATTTGTTCCAATTGTTGTTTCATATCTTTTCCTCCTGAAAGGTTATATAAAAAATAAGACCCTTCATCCCACAATCGGGACGAAAGGCATTCCTTCCGCGGTACCACCCGCAATTCGCTCGTAATAAGCGCAGCTTTTTTGGTGCAAACACACCATTGACCTGTAACGGGATCACCCGGCACACCCTAC
This sequence comes from Faecousia sp., assembly GCA_045596215.1. Taxonomy (GTDB): domain Bacteria; phylum Bacillota; class Clostridia; order Oscillospirales; family Oscillospiraceae; genus Faecousia. The sequence continues at coordinate 9,855 of JAZOBY010000039.1, read as the reverse complement.
TTATTTTTCAGGCGGCAGCTTATGGGAGAAGGCCCGGCATTGCACGCAAGCGGCTCTCACCATCCCGCTCTCGCTGAAAACGCAAACCAATACAAGGCAGCCCAATCTTCGCTTTTTGCATATAACAGGCGTATTTTAACATAATCGGCAGGAAAATGCAAGGATTATTTCGCTATTTTTGCTGTGTTTTTAACCTTGACGTACACAAAAGACCGTGGTATGGTTATCTTAACAGTTAGGAGGGAACGCTATGCAACTGACTCATAAAGATGTTTTGAATATCCTGCCGGACAGGCCCGCGGACAGCCATAAGGGTGATTACGGCAAAGTACTGCTCCTTTGCGGCAGTGTGGGCTTTACCGGTGCGGCGGCGTTGGCGGCCATGGGGGCACTGCGTAGCGGTGCTGGTTTGGTCTATGTGGGCGTGCCCGAGAGCATTTATGCCATCGAGGCAGTGAAGCTGACGGAAGCCATCGTGTTCCCTTTGCTAGAAGAAGATGGAAAACTATCCGCCAAGGCGATTCCCACTATTCGCAAATATTTAAAGGGAATGGATGCGGTGCTGATTGGCTGTGGCTTGGGAATTTCAACAGGCACAATGGCGATTCTGGATGCGGTACTCCGGAAATTTGAAGGCCCTGTTGTTGTGGATGCGGACGGGATCACCATGCTTGCATCCTGCCCGGAATTGGTAAAGGAACGCCAATATCCGACGATTCTCACACCTCACGAGGGAGAGTTCCGTCGGCTGAATATTGCAACCGAGGAAGAACGGCTGACAGGCACAATGCTCGCAGCCAGAGAACTGGGTTGCATTGTTTTGCGCAAGGGTCACGAGACCATTATCACCGATGGCAAGGAGTATTACATCAATCCCACCGGCAATCCGGGCATGGCTGTGGGCGGCAGCGGAGATGTGTTGGCCGGTATTTTGGTCAGTTTGTTAGGGCAGGGGATTGCACCCTTGCAAGCATCTGCCTGTGCCGCATGGCTGCACGGTACAGCAGGTGACCAATGTGCGGAAAAACTGGGCCAGTATGGTATGCTACCAACGGATATGTTGCAGGATTTGCCGTATTTGATGAAATAGAGCCACCTAACAAGATACTGTCATTGCGAACCAGCCCACAGGCTGGTGTGGCAATCTCCTCTAACGATGGGGATTCCCACGCCAGTGTGAGCACTGGCACGGAATGACGAATACTTCACATTTTTACTCCCCGGGCATAATCTGCCCGAGGGTTTCATATATCTGTACCATCTGAAAGAGGGTGGGATAGTATGAAGCGAATTGGGGTATTGCTTCTAATCATCGCGATGCTGTGCGGATGCTCTGGCGGATTGGAGCAACTGGACAGGGCCATGGCACTTCGTGGGAAAATCCAGCAAAAGGAAGTGACCTTTGATGTGGCCGTGACAGCGGATTACGGAGATAAAGTGCACACCTTTTCCATGGAATGTCATGCCGATATGCTGGGAAATTTGAAATTTAAGGTAACTAAGCCGGAAAACATCGCCGGAATTACCGGAACAATCTCAAAAGGTACCGGAAAGCTGACTTTTGACGACCAGGTGCTGGCCTTTGACATTCTGGCGGATGGGCTGATCTCTCCGGTCAGCGGCCCGTGGGTGCTGATGGAAACTCTGCGAAGCGGTTACCTCACCTCTTGCTCCACTGAGGGCGACCTTCTGCGGGTGGCTATCGACGATAGCTATGCGGAAAATGCTCTGCATCTGGAAGTCTGGTTGGACAGCAACGACACTCCCACACAATGCGAGATCTACTGGCAAGGCCGGCGGCTCTTGTCGATGGATGTCAAAAATTTTACTTTTCTGTAACAATCGTGACGATTTCTCCATAGGATATTTCGGTAGCGTTACCGTATAAATCCTCTGTGGGCGTGGCACAATACCCATAGCCGCGTTACATAGGAATTCCGGTAGCGCAGGAAATGAATTCTTCGGAGAGTGAAACACATGGACACCACGGTCAGACGAGGAGATATTTTCTATGCAGACTTATCACCGGTGGTAGGAAGCGAGCAGGGGGGGACACGGCCGGTTTTGATCGTTCAGAACGATACAGGCAACCGCCATTCTCCCACCGTGATCGCCGCCGCCATCACCAGCCAAACAGGCAAAGCCCGGCTTCCCACCCATATCAACATTGCCGGTGGAAGTGTGGGCCTGAGCAAAGATTCCGTCATTTTGTTGGAGCAAGTGCGTACCATCGACAAGCGTCGACTGCGGGAGCATATGGGCCATTTGGATGACGGTCATATGGCGATGGTAGACGATGCCATCGCCGTCAGCTTAGGACTGCGAAATGGCGGCAACACATGAATAAATCCCCTATGCTGCGTTGTTTGCAGCATAGGGGAAGTTTTATTTCAAGAGAAGCTCCACAGGACAGTGGTCCGAACCCAGGATATCTTTATGAATCACTGCGTCGCAGATTTCGTCCTGCAAGCGATTGGATACCACAAAATAGTCGATCCGCCAGCCGGTGTTCCGCTCTCGGGATTTGAACATATAGCTCCACCAGGTATATGCATCCGTTACATCGGGATACAGGTGGCGGTAAGAATCGGTAAAGCCTGCTTCCAGCAGTTTGGTAAATGCTGTACGTTCCGAATCGGAAAAGCCGGCGTTGCCATGGTTGGAGGCAGGATTTTTTAAATCGATCTCCTGATGGGCCACATTCAGATCGCCGCACAGGATCACCGATTTCTGAGAATCCAGCTTCACCAGATAGTCACGGAAAGCATCTTCCCATGCCATCCGGTGATTGATCCGAGCCAGTTCACGCTGAGCATTGGGAGTGTAGCAGGTGACCAGGTAAAAAGAGGGGTACTCCAAGGTGATGACGCGTCCTTCTGTGTCCATTTCCGGCACACCGATGCCATAGGAGACGGACAAGGGCTCGTGTTTTGTAAATATGGCCGTTCCCGAGTAGCCTTTCTTTTCGGCGTAGCACCAATATTGGTGATAACCCGGCAGATCCAAACTGATCTGTCCCTCTTGAAGCTTGGTTTCCTGCAAGCAAAAGAAGTCCGCGTCCATTTGATGGAAGAAATCCAAAAAACCTTTTTGCATACAGGCTCGTAAGCCGTTCACATTCCAGGAAAGAAATCGCATATGCATACCTCTCAAATCATTCTAGGGCTGAGCCGCTGTCGTCCAAAAGAAGATAGCTGTCCCGGTTCAGAGTGATATAGTTCTGCCCGTCCAGTTGCTTGCTTGCGGCACTGATGATGACCTCATGACAGCCGGTCATAGACATAACGGTTTGGGTCAGACAGATCAGAGCAATGGTCAGATCCATGCCGGAAAGATCGGCAAGCTGGTTGCTGAGGATCACCTTGGCTGTCAGACCTTCCAACTTGAACATAACGAGGCTGACACCCTTGGGAAACGGGGAAGAGAAACCCGAACCGGGCGTTGCCATCAGATATTGATTCAGCAAATAGGAATACGCGTTTTCGTGGCCTGTCGCGTCCAGATAGGTCTCGCCAATTACACCGTCCACAGTGCCGTAAACAGGTTTCTCCCGTTTGTAGTATACCGTAACGGACTCTTCGGGCGCCGGATTCTTGGCAGAACAACCCAGAATCCCGGCAAAACAGCACAGACAGAGAAAAATACACAATACTTTTTTCATAGGCTGTCCTCCTCAGGATCAAAGACAGGGAAAGTCACAGTAAACACGCTGCCTTGCTCCGGGATGCTTTCCACTTCGATGGTGCCCTGGTTCCGTTCGACCATGTTCTTGACGATGGCAAGTCCCAAACCGCTGCCGCCGGTGGAGCGGGAACGGGCCTTGTCCACCCGGTAGAACCGTTCGAAAACGTGAGCAAGGGCTTCTTCCGGGATGCCCATGCCCGTATCTGCAACCTGCAAAATGGCGTTATCATCCTGCCGCAATGTGCGGACTGTCAGCGTTCCGCCCGGCAAATTGTATTTGATGCCGTTTTCCACAAGATTGAAAATGATCTGATACAGGTCGTCTTCCAAAATCAGGATAGGGCAGTCGTCCTTGCAGTCCAACCGGATGTCGATGCCGCTCTTCTCAGTCAGACCGGTGAGCATCCGCACCACCCGGTCAATGGTGGGCTTCATGTAGGTGATCTCGCAGTCGCCGTCCTGTTGGCTTTCAATGCGGGAAAGGGACAGGAGTTTTTGTGTCATTCTGGTGAGCCGATCCGCCTCGTTGCCGATATCGGAAACGAATTCCCGGGTGGTATCCTGATCCATGTCGTTTTGCAAGATGGAATCCGTCAACAGTTTTATGGACGCAAGCGGGGTTTTCAGCTCGTGAGAAGCATCAGATACAAATTGTGCCCGCTTATTTTCAGAGACTTGCAGACGCTCGGTCAGTGAATTGAACTCATCGCCCAGGAAGGTCAGTTCGTCGTTACCGCCCATGACCACCCGGTGGGTGTAGTCGCCACTGCGGATAATACGCATGGAGGAAAGGACCCGCCTCAGACGCTTGGAAAAACCGGTGGCATAAAGGACGGAGAAAACAGTCACGGCGATCTCCAAAACCAGTGTGATGGCAAAAATATTCTGTTGCAAGGTTTTGATCACGCCGCCCTGCTCCGCATCGTACTCCATCATATAGACGCAGCCGACGACGGTACCATAGGAAACAATAGGCGTTGCAACGCGGGAAAGCATAATGCCATCGTGGTATTCCCAGGAGAAAACGTCATAACCGACAGTTCCTTCCATGGCCTGCACCACTTCCGGGAGCAGCACATAACTGCCCAATGCGGAATCCGCACCGTAAGAATCGTACAGTGCCACGCCGGCATGATCTGTGACCAAAAGCCGGGAAACACGCAGACTTTCCATAGCATTGACGGTTGCGTAAACGTTGGAATTGTTCAAAACTTCCAACTTGGCAATATCCGCCGCCGCCATCTGACATTTTTCTACCATGGATGCCTCTTTGTTCTGGTAGAACAGCCGCTGGCTGGCACCGGAGCAGTAAATATTCAAAAACAGCAACACCAAAAAGGTGACGCATACATAAACCAAGGCATAACGGAATTGCATATTTCCGTATCTGCGTTTGGGTGAACGATTATCTCCGGAAGTAATAGCCAACGCCCCACTTCGTCATAATATAGTTGGGTTCAGCCGGATTGTTTTCCAGCTTTTCCCGCAAACGGCGGATATGTACGTCCACCGTCCGGATATCGCTGCGGTATTCATATGCCCAGATGGTATCCAGCAAAGCCTCTCGGGAATACACCCGGTTGGGATTACGCATGAGAAACTCGATGACATCAAATTCCTTGGCTGTCAGATCCACCAACTGCCCGGAGCGATACGCGTTGCGCGCGTCCAGATCCAGGGAAATGGTGCCAATGGTCAGCAGGTTTTCTTCGGTATTCTTTGTGCCGGCACCGGAGCGGCGTAAGAGGGCACGGATACGTGCCTTCAGTTCCAAAATATTGAACGGTTTGGTGAGATAATCGTCCGCACCGTTGTCAAAGCCCATAAGCTTGTCCATGTCTTCCGCTTTGGCGGTGAGCAGGATGATGGGCACATTGGAAAATTCCCGGATCTTGGAACAGGCGGTCAGACCGTCCATCTGGGGCATCATCACATCCAAAATGACAAGATCGGGTGATTGAGATTGGGCCAAAGCAACGGCCTGCACACCGTCAGAACCGGTGATAACTTCATACCCGTCATTCTGCAAATTGAAGCGGATGCCTTTTACCAATAATTCTTCATCATCCACGACTAAAATTTTCATGGAATCAACCTCCTGTGGTGATCAGATTTTTGATACTTTCGTACCGTTTGTCGCCAATGCCTTCCACATTTTTGATTTCGGAAATATTTTTAAACGGACCGTTGGCGGTGCGGTAATCGATGATCCGCTGGGCGTAGGATTCACCGATACCGGGAAGGGTCATCAGGGTGTAAATGTCTGCTGTATTGATGTTGATTCTTCCGTTTCCTGTGGTGGCGGAACCGGTTACATTTTGGGAAGAGGGAACGGTTGCAGATGATGAGGGGGTGGATTGCGTGGAAAGCACGGATGTTTGAATGGTTTCTCCTCTGATATTCCGTCCCAAATACAAGCCAAACAGGAACGCGGCAAGAATCAGACAAGCACAGGCAAGGATAGAAACCGGGGTATTTTTCATGGACTCGTCCCTCCTGCATTGACGAACAAAATAAAAACTGATATAATGCTTTTAAATATTATACACGAATTTTTATCGCTGGACAAGTCCGGTGTTGAAATATAGAGGTAGAATTATGAAAAAATTGCGGATATTTCCACTGATTTTGACAATTATTCTGATGATTTCCCTTCTGAATGTGCCTGTTGTGGCCACAGAGGAAGACCCGGCGGTGACCAGCGGATGTCATAGTGTGGATGCGGCCATGACCCTTAGCTCCCAGGAGAAAATCACAGATACAGCCAAGGCAGCCGTTCTGTATGAGCTGAACAGCGGGACAATGCTCTACGCGTACAACCCGGATGCAAAGATCTATCCCACCAGCATGGTCAAGATGATGACCACATTGGTGGCAGTGGAAAATGCAGATTTGGACGAGATGGTGACCATAACCCGGTCCATGCGGCACCAGGTCCCCATTGGCATTTTGGGCATCGACCTGAAAACGGAAGAGGAAATTTCCCTGCGGGATCTTCTGTACTGCACCATGGTAGCATCTGCCACGGATGCGTCTGTGATGGTAGCCATTCATGTTGGCGGCAGCATCGAAGGATTCTTGCAAATGATGAATGACAAGGCGGCAGAACTGGGTTGTCAGAATACCCACTACGGCAATGTCCACGGTCTGCATGATGAGAATACCTATACCACCGCCCGGGATATCTGCCGTATTACGGAGGCTGCTCTGGAAAATGAGGTTTTCCGCACCATGTTCTGCACGGCGGATTATACAGTTCCCGCCACGAATAAAAGTGAAGAGCGGGTCATCAAGACCACAAATCACATGATGAACGAGGGGAATTCCAAGTATTACGACAAGCGTGTCACAGGCGGCAAGACCGGTGCGACGGACGAGGGCGGCAGATGTCTGACCCTGACGGCGGAAAAGGATGGAATGGACATTCTTTGCGTGGTCATGGGAGCAAAGCCTACATTAGCAGCAAACGGCAGTATTGAAGCGCATGGCAGTTTTGAGGAAAGCAAAGTCCTGATCGATTATGCTTTTGAGAACTTTGAGTTCCGGCAAGTGTTTTTTGATGGCCAGTCGCTGGCCCAGTACCCTGTCAGCAACGGTGCGAGTCATGTGGTGACCCAGGCCACCACATCCATTTCCACGGTATTGCCAGCAGACGTGGATGAAACCCAGTTAAAATGGAACTATCAGCTCCACGACAGCAATCTCACTGCACCGGTGGAAAAAGGGCAGATACTGGGTGCTGTTCAGGTGTGGTACGGCACAAAATGTTTGGCACAGACCGATATGGTGGCCATGAATGGCGTAAAAATTGCTCAAAGTCCGATTATTCCGGAAAAACCGGATGGAATCCAGGGTGGAGGTTGGCTGACGATTCTGCTGATTATTGTGGGCCTTGTGGTATTGGCGTTCCTGGTGATCGTGGGACTTCGTGCGTTCCACATTATGAAGTATCAGCAAAGACAGAAAAGAAGGAGCCGCAGAAGATGATGGATTGGCAAGAATTGCAGGAAACGTGCATGCGTTGCACCCAATGCGGCTTGTGCGAGACCCGGCATAATGTTGTTTTCGGCGTAGGAAATCAGAACACCCGGATTATGTTCGTGGGCGAGGGCCCCGGAGAACAAGAAGACCTGCAAGGAGAGCCCTTTGTGGGCCGTGCAGGACAGTTGCTGGACGATATGCTCAGCATCATCGATTTGGACAGAAAAACGAATTGCTATATTGCCAATATCGTCAAATGTCGTCCGCCCCAAAACCGTGATCCCTTGGAGACAGAGCAGGATGCCTGTATTGGCTATCTGATGAATCAGATCCAGCTGATCCAGCCGAAGATCATCGTCTGCCTGGGCAGAATCGCCGCCATGCGGTTGATTCGGGAAGATTACCGCATTACCCGGGAGCATGGGCAGTGGGTAGAGAAGGACGGCGTCTGGATGACAGCGATTTACCACCCTTCGGCTCTGCTGCGGGATGTATCCAAACGCCCGGAGACTTTTGAGGATTTGCTTTCCATCCGGGAAAAACTGAGATACCTGGGCGATTGAAGAAAAAGAAGTTGACAATCCGGTGAAAAGCCGATATAATAACCGAGCAAAAGTGCTAGTGTAGCACAGTCGGTAGTGCATCTCACTCGTAATGAGAAGGTCGCCTGTTCGAGTCAGGTCACTAGCTCCAATAAAATCCTCACCCCATCCGGGGTGGGGATTTTATTATAGATGTGGGCTGGCTCGAAAATTTCCGGCTGTGCCGGAAAGGCAAACGAGTCAGGTCACTAGCAGCGAAATCCTGATTGCATATCTTTCCATTTAATGCTATAATCAACAAAAAATGACCTTAGAGGTGTAAATACATTGAGGAAGATACTGAAATACATGAAAGGCTTCGGAAAAGAGTGCGTCCTTGCGCCGCTTTTTAAGATGCTGGAAGCTGCTTTTGAGCTGATGATCCCGCTGGTTGTCGCCGAGATCGTGGATGTGGGCATTGCAAACGGCAATATGCCCTACATTGTTAAAATGTGCATTGTTATGGTTGTTTTGGGAATTGTGGGATTGATCAGTTCCTGCACAGCTCAGTTTTTTGCTGCCAAGGCTGCGGTGGGGTATTCCGCAAGACTGCGCCACCATGTTATGCAGCACCTTTTGAGTTTCTCTTATACACAGATCGATTCCATCGGCACATCCACCATGGTCACGCGGATGACTTCTGACATCAATCTGGTACAGAACGGTGTAAACTTAACGCTGCGGCTGCTGCTGCGGTCTCCGTTTGTTGTTTTTGGCGCCATGATCATGGCATTTACCATTGATGCGGATGCGGCGCTTGTTTTTGTGGGAATGATCGCCATTTTGTGCGTGATCGTGTTTGGCATTATGCTCATCACCATGCCTATGTATAAGCGTGTGCAGGCGCAACTGGATAAAGTCACGTCTGCGACACGGCAGAATTTAGGCGGCGTGCGGGTCCTGCGGGCATTCCGCATGGAGAAGAAAGAGTCGGACAGCTTCTGCGATGAAACCCAGGAATTGACTGTTAAGCAGCTTTCTGCCGGACGAATCTCTGCGCTGCTGAATCCGATTACTTTTGTAATTGTGAATTTGTCGGTTATCTTGCTGATCCGTGTGGGTGCGATCAAGGTATATGAAGGTGTACTGACCCAGGGACTTGTGATCGCGCTGTATAACTATATGTCCCAGATCCTTGTGGAGCTTGTGAAGATGGCAAATCTGATCATCACCATGACCAAGGCGGTTGCCGGCGGAAACCGGATCGGTGTGGTGCTGGATATTGAACCTGAGAAGAATGCCGGTAGTTGTGGCGAGCCCGTTAGCGGAAAAGTAGAATTTAAGGATGTTACAGCCCACTATCAAGGTGCGGGTCATCCTTCCCTGGAAAATATTAGCTTTTGTGCAGCGCCCGGTCAGACCATCGGTATCATTGGCGGCACCGGCTCCGGAAAGACAACACTTGTCGATCTGATCCCCGGCTTTTATATGGCTGCCCGGGGGCAGGTGCTTATTGATGGAAAGCCGGTAGAAAGCTACGATTCTGCTGCTCTTCGCAAGTGTATTGGCATCGTGCCGCAAAAGGCTGTCTTGTTCCATGGATGGATTCGGGAGAATCTTCTTTGGGGTGATGAGGATGCTACGGACGAAATGCTGTGGCAGGCACTGG
>JAZOBY010000038.1:0-9940 GCA_045596215.1 Faecousia sp. | reverse complement strand
AGCAATGCCGGAGCCGCTGTTGGGTCCATCCTGCGGGAAGCTAACATCCGTACCAGGTGCAACTGTTGCAGAGTTATCCGGCGGCATTAGCGCAAAGAAATCTGCATAGTTCAGAATACCACCGGCTGGTCCCTGAGGACCGATGGGGCCCGTTTCACCGATGGGTCCTTGAGGGCCTACGGGACCAGTTTCACCGATGGGTCCTTGAGGGCCTACGGGACCAGTTTCACCGGCAGGTCCTTGAGGGCCTACGGGACCAGTTTCACCAATAGGACCTTGCGGACCTACAGGGCCGGTTTCACCAATAGGACCTTGCGGACCTACAGGGCCGGCTACACCGGCAGGCCCCTGAGGGCCAACAGGACCAGCTTCACCTGCAGGTCCTTGTGGACCTATGGGACCTGCCACGCCAGCAGGACCTTGTGGACCGGCAGGTCCAGCAACACCGCCAGGACCTTGAGGACCAACAGGCCCTGCCTCACCTGCAGGACCTTGTGGACCTATGGGGCCAGCTACGCCAGCAGGACCTTGAGGACCGGCAGGTCCGGCAACTCCAGCAGGACCCTGAGGACCGATGGCACCAGTTTCACCGACAGGTCCCTGAGGACCAGCGGGACCGGCTACGCCTTCGGGACCTTGCGGACCTACCGGACCTCTGACTCCAGGAATTCCTTGGGGACCAGCTGGACCTCTCGGGCCAACCGGACCCTGCGGGCCTGCAGGTCCCGGCGGACAATTTGTATAGCAGCAACATTGCTCCCGATCCGTGCAACCATACTCTTTTGGATGGTGACGTTTGCATGAATTATCATCGAATCGGGAGTCACAGTTCCTGTCGTCGAATCCATTGAATCTGTTCAATATAACCCCTCCTCATATTCAGTTTGTACCATATCATACGTGTTTTCGACGCAATTTGACACAGGCAGGCAGATGGTGGCTATTCTGCCCTCTCCTTTACGGCGTCGTCCCATTATATGTGTCGGCGGTAACGGATGTGCCTGTACACATTTTTTGTTTTTGCTCCCTAGTTCTGCAACTTCTCCTTTATGTAGCCGCCCTCATTACCATTGGCATCATACCAGTGCTACAACGCCTATGATAACACACCATAAAAATATACCTACCAAGAAAATGCGGCAATCAAAAAGATGACTTGCAAATAAGCAAGTCAGCTTTTTGTTATTTCCACTTTTCAATCAAGTTGCGAATTTGAGAGGCAAGTTTTGCGTTGTCTTTATTGGTACGGCCTCTACAGGTTTTCACAAAGACAAGGAGTGCTTCTGCAGCTGACAATAGATCACCATAGACCGCCCGTGCTCTGGCAGAACCCTTTGTCATCTCTTCCCGGCGAATAGGCTTGGAATCTGCATAGACAGTCATTCTGCCAGTTGTCAAATCATATTCCGTACCACTATAAGGAGCATCTGCGTGGTAACCCATCTGGGTCAGCAGTTTCTGGAAAACCATACAAGCTCCATCATCGCCATGATTGACAAAAACCATCTGAGGCTTTTCTTTGAATCCGGCAAGCCACCGGATCAAGCCCGCCTGGTCTGCGTGACCGCTGGTGCCGTGGAGTGCGGCGATCTCTGCATTGACAGTAATATCCTCACCGAACAGGCGAACATACTGTGCACCGTCCTGGAGTTTTCTGCCAAGAGAGCCCTCCGCCTGATAACCTACGAACAAAATGGTGTTTTCCTCGCCCCATAAGTTGTGCTTCAGGTGGTGACGAATGCGGCCTGCCTCGCACATACCGCTGGCAGACAGGATCACCTTGGGTCGTTTGTCAAAATTGATCTGCTTGGACTCATCAGAGGTTACAGATAGGCAAATATCATCAAACCAAATGGGGTTAATGCCTTGTTTAACCAATGCTGCGGTTTCTTCATCGAAACAGTTTTGGTCACACTGCAGGAAGATTCCCGTTGCTTCCACAGCCAGAGGACTATCCACATACACCGGGAATCCATCGTGTCCCTTAACCATTCCTTCCTGCTTGATCTGTCGGATGGCATAGAGCATCTCTTGCGTTCTTCCCACCGCAAAGGAGGGAATCACCACGTTACCGCCCCGGTCAAAGGTTCTTTGCAGCACATCAGCCAGTTCTCCAACAGTGTTGCCGGGCTTTTCGTGAAGACGGTTGCCATAGGTGGATTCCAGAACAAGGTAGTCCGTTTCTTCTACCGGCAAAGGATCCTTGATCAGTGGCTGATCGGTGTTGCCCACATCGCCACTGAACACGATTTTCTTTGTAACGCCGTCCTCGGTCAGCCATAGTTCGATGCAGGCAGATCCCAGCAGGTGTCCAATATCGGAAAAACGGACTGTAATGCCTTCTTCCACCTGGATCACCTGACCGTATTCGCAGGGACGAAACCGGGAGATGGCTCCTATAGCATCTGCCATGGTGTAGACCGGTATAACCAAATCATCACCGGCACGCTGTGCTTTCCGGTTCTGCCACTGGGCTTCCGACTCCTGGATGTGGGCAGAATCCCGCAGCATAATGTTGCACAGATCACAGGTAGTCGTGGTTGCATAAATACTACCCCGGAAGCCGTCCTTATACAGCTTCGGCAGCATACCGGAATGGTCAATGTGGGCGTGTGTCAGAAAGACCGCTTCGATGGTATTGGCGGGCACGGGAATCGGCACATTTTCAAACACATCGATCCCTTGCTCCATACCGCAGTCCACTAAGTACTTCTTACCGCATACCTCCAGTAGTGTGCAGCTTCCGGTAACCTCATGGGTCGCACCGATAAATTGGATCTTCATAGCGTAGCCCCCCTTACAACAGTCGCTAATACTATTTTCCTTCTGTTATTATTATACCATGCAGTGACTAGCAAAATAAATACAAACTGTAAATTTGCTTTAAAATACCACAGACCGTCTGATATCAGGCGGTCTGTCAGCATATCACCCAGGCAATGATAATGCCGGATGTAAATCCAATGGGATTTACCAGGAGCAGTATGCCGATGATCACTTCCACAAGGCTCATAGCCATACTGCTCAAATTGCGTTTTAACATAATACTTTCTCCTTTATCTTAGCTGCATATGCGGTATATTTCGTCACGCCAAGAATCGTCTCACCGTCGATCTGCAAGGGCGTAGGCCGATCAAATTCCACAGTAATTTCCTTGCCTGTATGTACTGCTACCATTTTTGTATGCTTTATGTGCTCGCCCTTGAAGATACTGGGGAACACACAGAGGGTGCGAAGTCTGCCTGCCCCGTGAAACAGCATAAGCGAAAGCTTGCCGGAAGAACGGTCCTGTTTTGGCGTGGGGATCATACCGCCTCCGTAAAACTTGCCGTGCATGGTCGGTGCGATCCACACTTTTTTGTAAGCATATTCTTTCCCGTCCGCGGTTACCTTTGCGTTTCTCGGTGCAAAGTGGAACAGCAGTCCTTTGATTGCAATCCCGGTATAATTGACCTTCTTGCCGGGGACCTTCCGAAGCTCATCGCCTACCTGGCAGCAGTAGCCGTCGATACCGAAGCCAACACCGTTGATAAAACGGTAGCGCTTTCCGTTGACCTCCACAGTGGGCAGATCCTTCAGATACTCGGTGACGGGGAGTGGATTCTCTCCCATACCCATATCCTTTGCGAAGTCATTTCCTGTTCCTGTTGGAAAATACAGGATTTCCCGGGCAATCTCCAAGCCGTCCGTATCATTGACAAAGCGGTTGAGTGTACCGTCACCGCCTACGATCACTAGATAATCCTCTTTCTCCATGCCGCCGATGAAAGCCGCGTAGTTGGTAATGCGGGTCATATCGTAGTATTCCAGTTCTTCGTCCAAAACCATCTGCAGCAGCTGCGAATCATCTTTCGCCTTGCCATTTCCGGAAAGAGGGTTATAAATCACATATCCTTTGGCCATATTGCATCTCTCTTTTCTATATTTGTTGCGATCAGATGACGCACGGCTGTGCCGATCATCTCTGTTTTTGTTTCTTTGACTCCCTGCATGGGAAAGACCGCAAGGACATCCAAATACACATCTGTGTGCTGAAAGGGGGTCCTTTTGGATATCTTCTGCGTGCCTGTGATGCAGAGCACCACGATGGGTGCTTCCGCTTTCTGTGCGATCTTGAATACACCATTATGGAAAGGCAGCAACTGACAAGTCTTGCTTCTTGTACCCTCCGGGTAGATACCGACGGAGACTTCCTGCTTCTTTAGCAGCTTTGCGGCCTTGTTGATGGTAACAATGGCCTTTCTGGGGTTTTCCCGGTCGATGGGCAGAAAGCAGCACTTGCGGATGATCCGACCGAAGAATGGTACTTTGAAATTCTCGGGTTTGGAAACAAAGGCAATCTTCCAGTTTTTTAAAGCATGCCAGGTAATGAGCGGATCAAAATTGGAACGGTGATTGCAGACAAACAGCACCTTTTCATCCTTGGGTATTTTCTCCATGCCGCTGACATGGACGCGAATCCGCAGCAGCTTCAGTGCCGCTGCTGTAGCACTTTCCAAAAGAAACCGGTAAAACGGACTGTTTTGCTCATATTCCTTTTGGGAATCGACCAGCAGGGCACAAATACCCAGAAACAGAAAAGACAGAATCAGTATCGCTAACAAAGCACCCAATATATACAAAAAGATCATTGTGTGCCTCCTTTAACCCAATCGCTCATGACACGGAGAATGCACTGAGCAGAATCCGTATATCGGTGAGAAAGCAAAGCTGACTCCATAATCTCCCTGTGCTGATGGTCCTTCATCAGTTCCACACAAAGGTCTGTCAGCTCCTCAATGCTTGACGCGGTCACAGCTCCACCCATTGCGGTAAAATGCTGCAGATTATAGCTTTCACAACCGGCAACCGTATCGACCAGAACCATAGGCAGTGCTTTTGCCAAAGCCTCCGATGTGCTAAGCCCGCCGGGTTTGGTCAAATACAAATCAGCACTGTCCATTAGCACACTCATATCCTGCACAAAACCGTGAATGTGGATATTGGGTTGACTCTCGTATTTCTGTTCAAGTTCCCTGCGAAGCCTATGATTGGTTCCGCAGACAACGGAAATCTCCCAGTTTGTATCCAGCTGCTGGCTCAACGGATCCATCAGCTGTTTCATCGGTCCGCAGCCCATAGAGCCGCACATCAGCAAAAGATGAGTGTTGTCCGGTTTTATGCCAAAGGCTTGTTTGGCTTTTCCTTTATCCCCCCGGGTGTAAAACTGCGACAGCACCGGCATTCCGCTGGCGACCAACTTCCCTCTGGGAACCCCGGCTGCTATGAATTCCTCAGCCAGAGCTGCATCCGGAATGAAATATACATCCAGCTCACTGTTTGCCACACCGGGACTGCAAGTATAATCAGTAGCGACAAAGGCCGTTTTAATAGACAACGGATACATCTCCAATGCTTTGCGAAGCAACAGACCGGAAAAAACATGGGTGCAAATAACAGCATCGTAGCCGCTGGTTGCAAGGAAACTATGGAGTTGTTCCGCACCACCGGTCAGCAGTTTCACGACGGCGGCATCCTCCCGCATCATTTTGGGGTGATTCTCCACGTAGCCATACCCAAAACGAAACAGCTTTGGGATCCGGCGGTACATGGTCGTATGCCCCCAAGACATGAATTTGGACAGTTTGTTTGAGGTGAATTGCAAAGCATCTGCTGACACGCAAGTATCTCCGGCGGCTTCAAATGCCTGCCGGATGGCTTCGCCGCAGGCGTTATGTCCGCCGCCGGTATTGCAGCTTAATATCAGAACACGCATAGAGTTCCTTCTTTCTTTTTCTCCAGTTTTTTCTGCAGGCGAATGAGTCTGGGGCGGTTATACCGCTGGATCAGAATAAATGGCAGATTCAATAGGAAAATGTGGATCGCTGTTACCGTAACACCGCCAATACCGGGCCACATCCACAGGCAACGCAAACCGGCTACACTCACCATAATATGCACAACTTCTGCCACGCAGGTCTCCCGGATCATCACCGGCAGACTCTGCGCATAGTCTCCGGAAAGTTTCTTGGCAGGCATTAACCCAGGCAGAATGCGGCTCATATCCAGCACTTTCTTGTGCCATTTGCGGATACCCAGTTTTTCATAAATTGCCCCGTTTCTCTCAAAAGAGAAACTGCGAAACCATCCTTTTTCCGGCTTTAACCACCGTTTGGGAACGATCCTGCCGGCAAAGAACCCAACTACCCCTGTCAGTGCCAAATAGCACGCACATTTCAGCAGCTTCATTTTTCTCTCCCGTTATGGTTTTGAATCAAAGGGTGCTTTCCTTTATCAAGCCAAAGAGCCAAGCAAGTAACGATTGTGCCCAACGTTTCCAGCAGCATATCCAGCATACTGTCAATAAGGCCAATATCGATATATCCGGGAAGCGGAATACCGTTCACCGTTACCAATTGAATATTCTCGATACTGCCGGTAGTCCCCAGGCTTTCGCCCAAAAGATAGGAGGTCAGATTGTGAATGACGGTATCATCCTGCATATCCATACCCAGGAATTGATCCGCACCAAATTCGCAGAATTCCCATAGCACCGCAATTGCCATGGAGAAGCACAGAGCAAAAATTGTCCTGACAACAGGCAACTCTTTGCTTTTTACCAGTAAGTCAAAGAAGTATGCACCCAGGATCGCAAACATCACACCGCCACTGATGTGCAGCAGCTTATCCCATACGGGAACGGTATAGTACAGTTTCCAGCAATGTCCCAGCATGGGACCGATGGCATAGGCAAGGGCGAATATGTATACCGGAAGGCTGATCCTGCAATGGAAAAGTTTTTCCAGCAGCATTGGCAAAGCGGCAAGGAGGAGTGTTGCAAAGGCAAGCAATAATCTGTCCGACTCGCTGTCTGCCAAAAGCATAATGATCGTGCATACCGTAAAGGTCTCACACAGCACAGTGCCTACCAGCTTGATCCATTTCTCATTCTTGTGCATAGCAATTTCTCCCACTTCGCAGCATTTTCAAATTCTCTCTGGTGTATAGGAATGCGGACAGCAGTGCTAAAGCAGTGCACGCACCGATCAGGATTCCGGAAATAACACCGGGGATATTGAACCAGAGCAGATGGATGATCATCATGCTGTACAGAGACACGGTGGTTGCCTTGCCGTGCCACACTGCACCAAACACATCTCCGGTTTTCCGGATCACCAACAACCCAAGGATCCCGGCAGTTACTTCCTTTATCACCATCACGCAAAGGGGCAGCAGCATCCACTTGAACCGACTGACAAGGCAGAAAAGCATAGCGATCTGGGTAAGCTTATCTGCCACCGGATCAAATGCTTTGCCAAAGTCACTGATCATATTGCACTTCCGGGCAATAATACCGTCAACAATATCGGTGATGCCGGACAGTGCCAGGATCACCATGGTCCAAATCGGATCTTTTTTGACGATGTACAACCATACGATCACCGGGATCAGCAGCAGTCGGAACAGTGACAGAATATTTGGAATCGTTATGATTTTGTGCTTATACTTTTCTTCCATATTTTCAGCCTCCAAGACCATTCTATGAAGGCAGTATAAAAAGTAAAATACAACTGAACATAAATCCAATGTCAATTATTGTTGAAAAAAGGGTATCCGCTGCTGCACAACGGATACCCCTTCGGTATGTCTTATCCTATTTAGTTCGTAATGTTACAGTGAATCGGCAGCCACCATCATGGATGTTTTCCGCAGTGATCTGACCCTTTTCAATGGTCAATATGCGTTTTGCCAAAGCAAGGCCAAGCCCGCTTCCGTCCTGCTTATGAGAAGTATCTCCCTGATAGAATTTATCAAAGATATGCTTCTGTGCATCCTCAGAAAGCCCTGGGCCTTGATCCTCTATGGTAAAGATCAGCTTACGGGCCTTTTGGGTGAGGCGAAGCTTCACCATGCCGCCTTGCGGACTGAATTTTACCGCATTGGATATCAGATTATCCCACACATGACGCATCATCTGTTCGTTACCAAGATAGGATACTCGATCCAGTTCTACATCCAGTTCGATGTCCTTTTGCACCCAGGCAGATTCCAGCGCAACCACCGATTGCCGGATCTGCTCATCCAGGCGGTACTCGGTCTGGTTGGTGGGGATCTGCTGGTTCTCCAGCTTGCTCAGCAGCAGAATGCTTCCAACAAGAGAGGACAGCCGCTGGGTGTTGAACAGGATCTTATCTATGTATTCGTGCTGATCATCCTTTAAATTTTCACTGTCCTGCAGCAAGGTAGAATAGCCTTCAATGGCGTTGATGGGCGTCTTGAACTCATGAGAAACATTGGACACAAAATCGGTCTGCAGAATCTCCGTAGAGCTAAGCTCATGGGCCATTAGATTAAAGCCGGTGTAGATCTCCATGATCTCTTTAGAACTGGATTTTCCCTCCAGCCGAACAGAAAAGTCGCCGTCTGCTACTTTATCCATGGCAACACGCAGCTTTTTGATTGGATTAAAGAAATACTTGGAAAGCTGACTGGTGACCAGTATGCCGATTAGCAAGCACACGCCTACCAATTCCAGCTCCAACGGAACTACCCATGGAAACACCTTGTTAAAGAGCTGATCCAATCCATAGGCAACCAGCACGCAAACAAGCATTTCCAGCGTTACCAACGCAGTCAGCCGAGTGCGGAGGCTGAACCGGTTTCGCTGTTCCTGCCGAACTTTTTCAAATCTTTCTCTGACCGTCATAGCTTCACCACCTTGTAGCCTACGCCACGAATGGTGACGATCTTAAAGTCCGTGTTATCCCGAAAGCGGTCGCGAAGTCTGCCAATATGTACATCTACGGTGTGGGTATCGCTTTCAGAATCATAACCCCAGATCTCGTCCATCAGCTGCTGCCGGGTAAAGATATTTCCGGGGTACGCTGCCATTTTGTACAGCAGCATAAACTCCTTTTGGGGAAGAATCGTGCTTTCACCAGCAACGGTAACGGTCAGTGAGTCGCATTCCATCACGGTGGCACCAATGGTCTGCCGCCGGTCATTGATCATCTGGGCACGGCGAAGCAGTGCCTGCACCCGCAGTACCATCTCGTTGACATTGATGGGCTTGACCATATAATCATCCACACCGGACTGAAAGCCCAGGCGCATATCGTCGAAAGCATCCTTGGCCGTGATCATCAGCACCGGTTTGGTATTTCCCACATCCCGCAGCTGACGTACAAGCTCGTAGCCGTCCATTACCGGCATCATAACATCAGAGATGATCATATCATAGAAATCCTTATCCAAGGCATCCAACGCTTCCTGGCCGTTGGAAACACCCACCACAGTGTACCCGTGCCGGTTCAGCACATGGGAAAACAGCTGCCGCAGCTCCCGGTCATCCTCCGCAATCAATATCTTCAGCATCGCAACCCCTCCTGAAAAAGCATGTTACCTGTATTATAGCATATTTATTTCAACTAAACTTCAACAGAATTTGAACTTCAAGCAAAAGATAATGGATGTAGAAAATATATTATGAAATATAGCTTTTTGAAATTTTATTTAGCACAATTATACTCTCAAAGCATATTCGTTATAATTTGGGAGAATCACTATGCACAGAACAATCAGCAACTGCAAGATAGAAGTTCATCACAAAATGAACAGAGGATGTGACGTTGCAATGAGCCGGACATTGCAAAAGGAAGAATGTGCCAAACTTCTAAATATTTTTGAAGGAGGCCTTCGTATGTCCGAAGCCAAAAACCCCGTACCGATTTACCACAAGATCGCCTTAACAGTCAAAGAGGCAGCAGAACTCAGCAATATCGGAATGAACAAAATCGATAGCATGCTGCACCAACCGAAATGCCCGTTTGTTTTGTTCGTCGGCACAAAGAAACTGGTCAAGCGCAAGGAGTTTGAACAGTTTATCAGCAATACGCTGATCCTGTAGATCAGCGAAAAATGAAACTACCACATAAAATGCGGTAATTTCTATTGAAAAAAG
>JAZOBY010000037.1:0-2244 GCA_045596215.1 Faecousia sp. | reverse complement strand
GCTCTCTATCAATGAAACAAAGCTGGAGCGTATGGCTGACGACGGGAACAAAAAGGCAACACGCCTTTTTAAGCTTACCCGTGAGCCGGCTAAATTCTTGGCTACCATTCAGGTCGCCATTACGCTGTCCGGATTCCTTGGATCTGCTTTCGCTGCGGATAACTTTTCTGAGCCACTGGTAGATTGGGTGGTAAGTCTGGGCGTGAATGTACCCAGAGCAACACTGGATGCTGTAGCTGTTGTTCTGATTACCCTGATCCTGTCTTACTTTACTCTTGTTTTCGGTGAGCTTGTACCTAAGCGGATCGCGATGAAGCGTTCCGAGCAACTGGCTCTGGGAATTTCCGGACTGGTCAGCGGGATATCCTCTGTCTTTAAGCCTATCGTTTGGTTCCTTACGGTTTCCACCAATGCTGTTCTCCGACTTATCGGCATTGATCCTAACGAAGTTGATGAAGAGGTCAGCGAGGAGGAAATCCGTATGATGGTAGATGCGGGCAGTGAAAAGGGTGCCATCGACCGGCAGGAAAAGGAATTTATCCAGAATGTCTTTGAGTTTGACGATCTGACAGCCGAGGAGATTGCCACACACCGTACCGACATTACGATTCTATGGATCGAAGATTCCATGGAAGTCTGGGAGGAGACTGTCCACGACAGTCGCCATACCCTGTACCCTGTTTGTGAAGGATCTGCGGACAATGTTGTTGGTATTCTGAACGCAAAAGACTACTTCCGTCTTAACGATAAGAGCCGTAATGCCGTGATGCGTGGGGCTGTTAGGCCCGCCTTCTTTGTACCTGCTACCATTAAAGCAGACGTTCTGTTCCGCAATATGCGTCAGACCCGCAACTCTATGGCGATTGTATTGGATGAATATGGCGGTGTGGTTGGCATCGTAACATTAAACGATCTAATCGAGCAATTGGTTGGTGATCTGGGAGAAGATACCCCTGAGGAAGAAGCTGCTGTCCCTCACATTGAGCAAATGAACGAAAACACCTGGACGATCATTGGCAATGTGGACTTGTTTGATATTGAAGAGGCATTGGATGTTGAACTCGGTTTGAAGGATGTTGATACCTTTACAGGTCTTGTATTCAATGCGTTGGATATGATCCCCGGTGACGGTGAGCAGGATATTGAACTGGACTTCAATGGCCTGCACATCCATATCACCCGTGTGGAAGACCACCAGATCGTTTATGCGACCGTCACTAAGTTGGAACAACCGACAGAGGAAAATTCCAACGAGGATTAACTTTTCCGTGTAAGAAAGAGTGCCTTTTGAATTTTTTCACTGCAAAATGACATTATTACATATATCTTGAATTATTTAAACTTTTCCGGTATAATTAATATAGCAACTTCCCAACAAACAACCGATTTACAAATTCCTTGACAGCAAGAAAGCTGAATAGCCTATTCGTTCGATGACTGATAAATAATAAACTGCCTCGGATGCATTCTGTTGCATTCGGGGCAGTGCTTTTATTGGTGAAAGATTAAATCTATTTTCTCCCTTGCAATCCGTTCATTACAGTATACAAAATTAAACTCACCGCTGATCTGCATATCCGCAACGGTAAAGGTGGCAAGATCATCTCGGCAACGGGATATTGGTTCATAGGCAAAGGTAATGGCACCGTTGTTTGCCACAAGGTTGCAAATTACGGAAAAATTGCTGACAGAGATACAACGCTTAAAGTTGTCAAGGGAAAAACCTCGGTCTGTAATAGCATTTTGTAAAAGCATCCTTGTTCCCGAGAACGGCTCTCTGACCACAATATCCTCTGCAAAAATATCTTCAAGCATGACGGTCTTATTTGCAAAAATATGGCTTTTGGAACAGACCCCTACAAACGCTTCTTTCTTGTAAAGCCGGTAGCCGTATTTGGATTTGTCAAACACACCTTCGATAACGGCAAAATCGATCTCTGCCTTTTCAAGCATACGTAAAAGGACCTCTGTGTTATCGACGATCAGATCGAGCTTGTGGTTTGGCTCTTGCAAAAAGGAACGGATCTCCGGCACGATAACAAATTCGCCGATGGTTTTCGTTGCACCAACGGTCATATGAACGGTATCGGTGGGGATGAACTTTTCACGGATATCCGCTTCCTCCGCCTTGATGCTGTCAAAATAACGCTTTAGCCGCTGGGCATTCTTTGTTCTTGACAGCGTCCGTCCATCATACTCAAACAGCTTCACACCGTAATAATTCTCCAAATAATGAATGTGCTG
>JAZOBY010000036.1:0-5558 GCA_045596215.1 Faecousia sp. | reverse complement strand
TAAGACCGCTTGGCCTCCGACTTTAGCCTTTGGGCAGACTCATAATGAAGTCATGGACGGAGGCCTTTTTGCAGGCAGCGATGATCTCATCGTCAGTAGCGTCCAGTTTGGCAATCCGCAGATTGTTGCGGATGGAATCGTGGAACAGGTGAGTCTCTTGGGTCACGAAGCTTTCCATATTGCGAAGATTTGCAGTGTTGACTTCATCCACATTTCTGCCGGAGATCTTTACTTCACCCTGCTGTACCTGCCAGAAGCGCATAAATAGCTTCAGCAGTGTGGATTTACCAGAACCGGAGCGGCCATTGATGCCGATGATCTTGTTTTCGGGGATCGTTACAGAGAAATCGTCCAGAATGGTTTCTTCTCCATAGGCAAAGGTAACCTTTTCGGCGGCTGCGCCATGGAATTCCATTCCTTCTTTGCCGGTGATCTCATCCACCACCGGGGATTCATCCAGAATATCCAGCACCCGGTTGCCTGCGGCGAAGGTGTTCTGCAAAGTTGCACCCAGAGCAGCCAGGGCTACCACCGGGCCGAAGGAACCCATCAGCGCAAGGGTTGTAATCAGACATCCCTCAAATCCGCAAAGATTGGCGGACAGGAACAGCATAGCAAGATCGAAAATCAGAATAATGGTATTGGTCACGGCGGTGTTGCGTCCTGCGGTGCGCTTCATCCGTTCTTCATCTTTGGAAAGGTTGTCGGTCTGAGCGTTCATTTGGGCCATCCGCTTCTCACCCTGACCGTACTGCAGGGTCTCAGAAAGCCCTCTCAGGCTGTCCAGCACAAAGGAACTAAGCTGGCCGGACTTGGTGCGGAAGCGAATACCGTCGTCACCGCTGAGCCTGGAGGTGACCAAGGGGATGATCACACCCACAGTGATATACGCAACAAGGGCAAGAATGCCCAGCGCCACATGGTAAAAACCGATAAAGCAGATCATAATGATGCAGAACAGGAAGGCAATGCAGATGGGAGAGATGGTGTGTGCGTAGAACACTTCCAGCAGTTCAATATCGGAAGTGATGATGGAGATCAGGTTGCCCTTGTCTTTGCCCTCCAGCTTGGCAGGGCAAAGTCTGCGAAGTGCGCCGAATACCTTATCCCGAATCAGTGCCAGCAGCTTGAAGGCGATGAAGTGGTTGCAGGCCTGTTCAGCGTAGCGCAGGAAACCCCGAACCAACGCAAAAATCAGAACCGCGCCAAACAAAACGCTTAAATTCATGGACCATTCGGGATGCAGCACCTGTAAGATTGTGTAGCCGCCGAAAACGGTGATAAAGGCGGCGCAGAGGTGACCAATCAAACCCATGGTAACGGCAAGGAGCATATACCCGGAAAGAGGTTTCACTAAGCCGATCAGACGGGCCATAATTTGAAAGCCGCTTCTTTTCATTCAGTTGCGCCTCCTTTCGTATAATTCTCCAGCTCCTGCTGGGCATTCCACAGCTTGGCATAAGCACGATCCGCGGCAAGCAAATCCTTGTGGCTACCGTTCTCTACGATATTACCCTTATCCAGCACATAAATGTTATCAGCCTTTACCACATTGGCAAGACGGTGAGAGATCAGAATTACAGTCTTGGTCTTAGCCAATTGGTGGATCTGTGCCATGATTTCATTTTCACTTTCCACATCGATGTTGGAGGTGGCTTCGTCAAAAATGTACACCGGGCTGTCATGGAGCAGCGCACGGGCCAAAGCAAGCCGCTGACACTGACCGCCGGAAAGATTGGATGCCTTTTCATTCAACACGGTATCCAGCCCCTTTTCAGATCTGAGAAAATCCGCCAGATTCACCTGCTCCAGCACCTGCCAGAGATTGTCCTCACCGGCATTGGGCCGGGCCATCAGCAGATTCTCCCGGACGGTACCCTTGAACAAATAGCTCTGGTGGGAGATGTAAGTGAAGTTCTCCATCAGACTTGCTTCGGAGATTTCAGAAAGGGATGTGCCGCCGACAGTAATATCACCGGTGAAGCCCTTATTGCGGCCCATCAAAATGGCAGCAATGGTAGACTTTCCACAACCACTCTCACCCACAATGGCGGTAAAGCTGCCCTTGGAGAAAGTCATATCCACACCGTGCAGGATCTCCCGGTCTGCCTCGTAGGAGAAGTGCAGATCTTTGCATTCGATGGAGCAGTCAGCGGGAACGATAGCAGTTTTCTGCTCAGGTTCGGGAAGATCCAGAAGCCGGAATATCTTATCGGAAGCTGCCATGCCGTTCATGGCAATATGGAAGAAGCTGCCCAGCATACGCATCGGCAGGAAAAAGTCTGCTGCCAGCAGAATGATCATCAAACAGCCTGCCAGGTCAATGTGACCAGCCCGGAACTGGGTTGCCGCCAGGATCACGCCCAGCGCAGCACCGCCGTAGGCAATGAGGTCCATGATGGTAATGGAGTTGAGCTCCATGGTCAGCACCTTCTTGGTGATCTTACGGAAGTGTTCACTCTGCTCATTCATTTCCTTGTGCTTGAAGTCATCTGCTTGGTAGATTTTCGTGGTGGTCAGACCTTGCAGATTTTCCAGGAAGGTATCGCCCAAAGCCGTGTATTGCCCCCAGTATTTGCTCAGCAGCTTCTTAGCCCACCGCTGGATCATCACGATGGTCACAGGGATCATAGGAACACAGATCAACAGCACGATGGCTGCAGGAAAGCTGATAAAGCTCAGCACCGCAAACAGTGTTAAGGGTGCCAGCATGGCATAGAAAAACTGGGGCAGGTATGCGCCAAAATAGGTTTCCAGTTGGTCAACACCCTCCACAGCTACCTGCACCACTTCACTGGTATTAGCCTGTTCTTTGTAGGAAGTGCCCAGCCGGAGGAGCTTCTTGTAGATCATTTCACGAAGGGTCTTTTTGACAGCCTTGGAACTCAAATAGCCCATTCGGCTGGAGGAAATCGCACAGGCAAAACGGATGATGACAGCAACAACTGCGATCACAGCAGTCAAGCCAATCTGTCCGTTTTGCGTGTTTCCCTCGTACAGGCTTTGGAGCATCCGGGCAATGGCACCCATCATCGTGATATTCGCTGCCAGGGATACCCACTGGCAGATCACATTCCCGGCAATGTATTTTTTACTTTCTTTGACTGTGCCGATCAGTCTTTTATTGATCATCATATTCTTACTTGCCTCTCATTCAGTAGCTGTTTCAATGCGGAATAGGTTTCCGGGCTGATGCTGTGTTCGATGGCGCAGGCATCTTCTGTTGCAATGCTGCCGGGAACACCCAGATCCTGAAACAGAGCCAGCAGCATGCCGTGCTTATCCGGTGTGGATTCTGCAATCGCCAGCCCTTGCTTGGTTAAACGGACACAGTGATGTTCGTCCATGACTATGTCGCCATTGGCCACCAGTCGCTTGAGACACACGCACTCGGTTACATCCGGTTCGCCGGCAAGGTCAGCACCCCGAACCTCTCCCTTCCTGGATAAGGTATAAATCAGTTTCAAATAGTATTCTCTTCGCGACAGTTTCTTTCGCATAACATCACTCCTGAATAGCGGTTAGCCGCCGCTAACTACGCCTTATAAAAAACAGCCGCCGACACATACTTGTGTTAGCGGCTGCTAACATCTGCTCTTAAAAAATAGCACAGATGTTTTGGCTTGTCAATCTTTAATTTCTTTAGGAGGTATGTAAAAATTGGTATTGGCATCCGCCTCACTGCGCCCTACTCCCCGAAACGGAGGGCGGCAGCCAGAGAGGGAAGAAACACGGAATACAAAAGAAGCTGCTGCCCTAAGGCAACAGCTTCGATGGTGCGGGCAGTGGGACTCGAACCTGCACGCTCTCGCGGGGGAACCTAAGGGTGATGTCACCTTAGTGAAGGTTTTATGACATAGCAGTTTATGCTGTCACTTCACCTGTAGCAGATACTGAAGATAACATCGGTTGTAACTCAAACACCTTCGTAAACTGAGATTTCCGCTCGGGGGAAAGATGATGGCTAACCAAGATCAGGGTCAGGTCGGGATTACCGAGCAAGCTCTCCTCTACGATGTCGGCATTCTTCTGATCCAGAGCGCTTGTTCCCTCGTCCACCAGTAGGATAGAACGGTTGTGGATCAATGCACGGGCAATCGCCACTCTTTGCTTTTGTCCGCCGGAAATGTTGCTTCCATCTTCGCCAACAGGGGTATCCAGACCGAGCGGCATATTGGCAAGATCGCCAGCCAGCGCACTTGCTCTTACGGCACGATCAATCAGCTCGTCTGTAAAATCTTCTCCCAGGGTAATATTAAGCACTTCCGCAACATATCCCCAACTTGTGCGCATTTCTGCATGGTTGCATTTAACTATGCGCGTGAACTAGCGGTTGTCGGTCAATACAAAGAGGCAATTGAAATCGCTGAAGAGGGGAAAAAGGTGTGCCTGGATTACGGACACTATTTGTCCCTACCTGGACTTCTGAATGTTTTAGCCGAGTCGTACCATTTTCTCGGTGACGACACCAAAAGCAAAGAGTATTACTATCAAACGTATTATCTTGGCAAGGTTATCGGAGATGAGCATAATTTGCAAATTATCCGTGATGATGCGATGAAGTACCTGGGAATAGATTTTAATCATTGACCTCCTCTGACTGCGGATCCCAAATTGCGGGAAGTGCGTCATCTTCTGCCGGAGAGGTTTCCTGCTGGGTAGTTTCCTCTGGCGGAACAGCAGTGCCTATCTCATCAGCATACACTGCAGGAATCACGGATAGCATTGATGCACAGACTAATACGGAAACAATGATTGTGATTAGCTTTTTCATTATGATGCACATCTTTCATTTGTTTGGCATGGCTATATCATAAATGAAAAGCTGAATTAAACCATATCATCCAATGATACTTTTTAATAACACAAAACGATAGGAGAGGTGCTTCTTGGTGTTTGATTGCCATCAACGTCTCCGCTTAAGTACAATGAAAAAATTACACCCCAGGATGTGGTAGTCTTGTGTAGAAACCATAGCATCCTGAGGAGGTAAAAGAAAATTTGGATTTGTAGCCGACAGCAGTGACAGAAACGAGGTAGGCATAGCCGAAAAGATTTGTGTTGGCTAAAAAGAGGATTCACTTCTTTGTAAGTCATATTTTTGCCCTGCCCCGGTTTTCTTTTTCGGGACAGGGCGATTTTTCATTTACAGGAACTCCTCCAAAACCCGGTATCGGCCGGAGCCGTAGGAGGTGTCTGACCGCTGGATGACCTTGCCGGTAATTTCTTTCAGCACCTTCTTACTGAACACCGTGGAGCCGAAATAGCAGTTGAAATTGGTGGACGGCAACACCACCCAGTCAGAATCCTCCGGCTTATTGGCTTGGTAGTAGGCAACCAGGGTGGTCAGATACTCCAGCTTTACCTCATCCTGCACGAAGGGCAGTAATTTCTCTTTCTGCTGTTCCGTGACCTCCGCTTCCATCTCCCGGAGCGGCCCAAGGGTCAGTGCATTGGCGATCACATCATCAAAGCGAACCTGCCAGATGGCATCCGTACGCTCCAGAAAGATGGGGATCTGGAACTGGCGCACCTTATCCCGCCATTTTGCTTCAAAG
>JAZOBY010000035.1:0-9412 GCA_045596215.1 Faecousia sp. | reverse complement strand
GCAGCAGCGGCGGCAGAAACGCCGAAAACTTCCTCCAGGGTGTGAACCAGTTCGGACAGCTCCAGAACGGTCAGGCTCTTAACTTCTTCTACGAGAGCAGTGATCTTTTCACTAGCCATTGTAATAATCCTCCTAAGTGTTAGTTGTAGTTAGTTGTTGATTTACGAATAAATTAGGCTTCTGCAGCTTCTGCAACAGGAGCGCCGCCTTCCTTCTGGATACGAACCTGATCCAGGACGAAAGCCAGGCTGGAGATAGGTGCCAGGAAGGTACCAAGGACGGATGCAACCAGAGCGTTCTTGCTGGGCAGTTCGCCGAAGCCGTTCAATTCGGCAGCGGACAGAACAGAACCTTCAACAACGCCACCCTTAATGGACAGGTTGATACCCTTGTTCTTCTTAGCAAACTCGCAGACGATACGAGCAGGGGCGATGGGATCGCCGGTGGTGGAAGCCATAGCGGTGGTACCGTTCAGAACAGCACTGAAATCGTAACCAGCATTCTTGGTTGCGAAGTTGGTCAGCGTGTTCTTGACGACGGAGTACTCAACACCTGCTTCACGGAATTGCTTACGCAGCTCGGAATCCTGAGCGACCGTGATACCCTTATAGTCAACAAAAACAACGGAAGTAGCTTCCTTGATCTTGCTTTCCAGAGCTTCAACAACGGCCTTCTTGCTTTCAAGAGCTTTTGCGTTGGGCATGGATTTTCACCTCCGAAATAAAAAAGTGTCTTCCTGCCAGAAGACAGAAAGACACGCAAACAATCGTAGTGTTAACGCACCTCGGCAGGATTTATGCTTTTCAGCACCTGCTGTCTTTGGCAACAGACGCATTCTATCACAGAAAACCAAGGTTGTCAAGCATTATTTTGAAAAATTATCCTAAAAGTACATCGGAGATCAGCATCACACAAAAACCCACCAGCAGGGAATAGGTAGCACCCCGCTGACTGCCGTGGGCGTGGGTCTCAGGGATCATCTCGTCGCTGATGACGTAGAGCATGGTACCACCCGCAAAGGCCAACGCAAAAGGCAGAATTGCCGATGCGATGGTCACGGCAAAGTAGCCAAGCAATGTTCCCAAGACTTCCACCAGGCCCGTCAGCATGGCACAGAGGAACGTGCGTTTGGGCGTGATGCCTGCGGCAAGCATAGGGCCGATGATGACCATGCCCTCCGGAATGTTTTGCAGTGCAATACCGCCTGCGATGATCATAGCTTCGCTTACATTATCCGAGCCAAAGCTGACACCGGCAGCGATGCCCTCCGGCAGATTGTGGATGGCAATCGCGGTGACAAATAACAAAACTTTGCTCAGATTTGTATTACCCTCATGCTTTTCCGGTTCCGCACCGGCCAGCTTGTGCAGATGGGGAACAGCTTTGTCAATTAGGTTTAGACACAGTGCACCGGTGAAGATACCGGCAACGGTGATCAGAAGCCCCCATTGGCCGCCATATTCCACAGATGGCAGAATCAGACCCAACACCGCAGCGGCCAGCATTACACCGGCGGCAAAAGCTAATACGATGTCGCTGAATTTGTGGGAAATATTCTTGAAGAGAAAACCGATGACGGAGCCGAATACGGTTGCACCGCCTACGCCAAGGGCTGTCAGCAAAACCATTTCCATAGAAAACCTCCGCTCATCAATAAAATAGCAAATCGGAATATGTGGGGTAGGGCCAATAGGCTTTATCCGTCAATTGTTCCAGAAAGTCTGCATCTTCCCGGAGTGTTTCCATAGCCGGGACAATGGTGCCGCTCATGTAGTTCACAGCCGCTTCTGTTTGCTCCGGAATCGCAGCCAGTTTGTCAGAAAGAGCCTGACACTTGTCGTACACCCGGTCACAGGCGGTGGAAAGCCGGTCCAGCAGGGATTGCTCCGCTTTACAGGAAACACCGATAGCTTTTTTGTCAAGAATGGCCTTGGCCAGATCCCGGCTGTAATGCAGTGCAGCGGGCAAGATCTGATGCAACGCCATATCCACGCAGGTACGGCCCTCAATGGCAATAACCTTTTTGTAGGATTGCATATGAATTTCATACCGGGCACGGAACTCGGATTCTGTAAAAATACCCCGCTTGGTTACAAGGTCGATATTCTTCTGGGAAACGTAAGTGGGCAATGCCTGGGCAGTGTTGCAGTGATTGCTCAGGCCCCGGCGTGCGGCTTCTTCTTTCCATTCGTCGGAATATCCGTTGCCGTTGAAAATGATTCTCTGATGCTGGGTCAGCGTATCGCAGACCAGTTTCTGCAATGCGGCATCGAAATTTTCCGCATTTTCCAGAATGTCTGCAAATTTTCCCAGCTCTTCCGCCATGATGGTGTTCAGGGCAATATTCGGGCCGGCGATGGACTGGGATGATCCCAGCATACGGAACTCAAACTTGTTGCCGGTGAAGGCAACAGGGGATGTGCGGTTGCGATCGGTGGTATCCTTGGGGATGGACGGCAAAACGTCAACACCAATACGCATCAGGCTCTTCTTGGGGTCCGTATAGTTGGTGCCTTTGATGATGGACTCCACCACGGCAGTCAGCTCATCTCCCAGAAAGATGGAAATAATGGCCGGGGGTGCTTCTGTCACGCCCAGACGGTGGTCGTTGCCGGCGTGGGCAACGGTGGAACGCAGAAAGTCCTGATATTCGTCCACACCCTTGATAAATGCGGCCAGAAATACTAAGAATTGGGCGTTCTGCCGGGGTGTTTTACCGGGTTTGAACAGATTCTTTCCCGTATCGGTGCACAGCGACCAGTTATTGTGCTTACCGGAGCCTGCCACACCGGCAAAGGGCTTTTCGTGGAGCAAGCATACCAAATCATGCTTGGCTGCACATTTTTTCATGATCTCCATGATCAGCTGATTGGAGTCGCAGGCATTGCCAGCATCGGAGTAGATAGGGGCCAGCTCGTGCTGACAGGGAGCACCTTCGTTGTGCTTGGTCTTGGACAGAATGCCAAGTCGCCACAGTTGTTCGTCCAGGTCCTTCATAAAACTGGATACCCGGGTGCGGATGGTGCCAAAGTAGTGGTCATCCAATTCCTGACCCTTGGGTGCAGGTGCACCAAACAGGGTTCGTCCGGTCAGACGCAGATCCAACCGCTGGGCATACAGAGATTTGGGGATGAGGAAATATTCCTGCTCCGGGCCCACAGAGACCTTGACACGCTGGGTTTCCGTATCACCGAACAGACGCAGAATCCGCACGGACTCCCGAGAAATCTCGTCCAGAGAACGCAACAGCGGGGTCTTCTTATCCAAAGCTTCCCCCGTGTAGGAGAAGAAGCAAGTGGGGATGTACAGACTGCCGTCCTTTACGAAGGCAAATGCAGTGGGATCCCATGCGGTGTAGCCACGGGCCTCAAAGGTAGCCCGCAGACCGCCGGAAGGGAAGGAGCTGGCATCCGGTTCGCCGCGAACCAATTCACTGCCGGAAAATTCCATAATAACGCGGCCGTCACCGGTAGGAGCAATGAAGGAATCGTGCTTTTCAGCCGTGATGCCGGTCATGGGCTGGAACCAGTGGGTGTAGTGGGTTGCACCCTTTTCCGTTGCCCAGATCTTCATAGCCTCGGCGATCTTATTGGCGACTTCCAGAGGAAGGGCAGAGCCGGTACAGATACATTGCTTCCATGCGGTATAGGTCTCAGACTCCAAACGCTCACGCATGGTCGCTTCATTAAACACATCGGTGCCGAAAATCTCGGGTACATTGATGATATGGCTCATTGCAACGCATCCTTTCAATAAACTATGCCATAATTTTATGGCAAATCCGTCAAAAATGCAAGGACTAATTTGTAGAATGTAGCAAAAAGGACGAATTTTGGATGAATGGTGAAAAGAATATGAAATTTTGAAAGTTTCTTATTGCATTTTTTTGGCAAATAACATATAATAAGCCAAGTTAATGTGTATTTTATCGGGAAGGAATGATGGAAATGAGTGCATATTCTTGCAGAAATCGGGAAGAATTGCTTCAAGAGGCGCAAAAAATGCGTTCCCGTTATGAGAACTTGAAGGGAAAAAATTTGAAACTGGATATGTCCCGGGGCAAGCCCGAAAAGGGCCAGCTGGATCTGGTCAGCGACCTGCTTACCGTACTGTCAGATAAGGATGTGTGCCTGATCAACGGCAATGACTGCCGCAACTATGGCGACCTGGCCGGTTTGCAATGTGCCCGGGAATATTGGGCGGATATGTTGGGATGCAAGCCTTCCCAGACCTTCGTGGGTGGCAATGCCAGTTTGAGCCTGATGCACGATCTGATCGCCCGGGCCTATACCCATGGCCTTTTGGATTCCCCTCAGCCCTGGTGCAAAGAGAAAAAATTGAAATTCCTCTGTCCTGTGCCTGGCTACGACCGCCATTTCCGCATTACAGAAACCTACGGTTTTGAGATGATCTGTATTCCCATGACCCCCGACGGCCCGGACATGGATCTGGTGGAGGAATATGTGAAAGATCCTGCCGTAAAGGGTATTTGGTGTGTTCCAAAGTATTCCAATCCCCAGGGATATGTGTATACAGATGAGACGGTTCAGCGTTTCGCACAGCTGAAACCGGCGGCACCGGATTTTGTAATCATGTGGGACAATGCCTACTGTGTCCACGAATTTGAAGGGGAATTTGTACCGTTTCAGGATATTATTGCCCTGTGTGCACAGGCCGGTCGGCCCAATATGGTTTTCGAATTCGCATCTACGTCCAAGCTGACGTTCCCCGGAGCTGGCATTTCTGTTATTGCGTCCTCTGAAGAGAACATTGCTTATTGGAGCAAATTGGCCGGCGTGCAGAACATTTCCTATGATAAGATCAACCAGCTGCGTCATGTGATGTATCTGAAGGATAAGGCACATACCCTAGAAGTCATGAAGGGGCATGCCGCAATTTTGCAGCCGAAATTCCGTATGGTGCTGAAAATGCTCCGCAAGGAGCTGACCAATAAGGGCATTGCCCACTGGCATCACCCCGTTGGCGGATACTTTGTCTGTGTGGCAGCTATGCCCGGAACCGCAAAGCGGACACTGGAACTGTGCAAGCGGCTAGGTGTGACATTGACACCCGCCGGTGCTACCCACCCCTACGGCATTGATCCGGAGGATTCTATGATCCGTATTGCACCCAGTTATCCACCCATTGAGGAACTGGAAGCGGCTATGGAAGTATTCTGCGTGTGTATTAAGCTGGCCGCATTGGAAAAACACCTGAACGAAACTTTGGTCTACTGATATGAAAAAACTGTTTGAAAAATATAAGGATATACTATCCTACCTGTTTTTCGGGGTTTTGACGACGGTTGTAAATTACCTCGTCTACTTTCCGTGCTACAACTGGCTTGGATGGCGTGCCGGCGTCAGCAATGTACTGGCTTGGGTGGTTGCGGTAGCATTCGCGTTTTTGACCAATAAGCCGTTTGTGTTCAAAAGCCACGACTGGTCGTGGAAAACGGTCGGCCCGGAGTTGTCAAAATTCCTGGGATGTCGGATTGGCTCTGGCGTTTTGGAAACAGTGATTCTGCTTCTGTGTGTGGATATGCTGGGTTGGAACGGAAATGTCTGGAAACTTATAACGGCTGTTTTGGTAATTGTTTCGAACTATATCGGCAGTAAATTCCTTGTTTTTAAAAAGTGAGAAAAGGCAGTTGCACAATTTCGTGCAACTGCCTTTTTTTATCCATATTTTTCTTTCAAATAGAGGATCGCCTGGCGGTAGCCGTCAATACCTTGACCCTTGACGGTCTCCTCACAGTACATACCTACGTAAGAGATCTGCCGGAATGCCTCTCTGGAATCCACATCGGAGATGTGAACCTCCACAGTCGGGATGGACACCGCTTTTAAAGCGTCCAAAATAGCAACGGATGTATGGGTGTATGCCGCCGGATTGATGACAATGCCGTCGTATTTGCCGTAAGCATCCTGAATCGTATCCACAATGGCACCCTCGTGATTGGACTGGAAGTGCGTTATCTCAATGTCGACATCCTTGCCGGTTTTTTCAATTAGTGCCAGGAGCTCTGCGTAGGTGTTCTTTCCGTAAACACCTGGCTCCCGGATGCCCAGCATATTGATATTGGGGCCATTGATAACTAAGATTTTCATGCATTTTCCTCCCAAATTGACAGGATTTTTTTCGCGGCATATTCCGGCGTACCGTTGTTGTCTACCATGTAGTCCGCAAATCGCTGGTACAAGGGCTTGCGTACGCGGTACATTTCCTCCATTTTGGTCACTTGTGACAGTGGACGGCCATCGGTCGCCAACTTGTCAAGATCCCTTTCTATGCAAAAAATGCGTCCGTTTTGGTGGAGCAGGGGATAGTTTTCCTCCCTTGTGACACAGCCACCGCCGGTGGCAATGACCAAACCGGATGCTTTACCCACCTGGGCGAGAACCTCAGTTTCCAACGCACGGAATCCAGATTCGCCCTGTGTGGCGAAGATGTCCGGTATGGTGCAGCCGGCTTTTTCTGCAATCAATGTGTCCACATCCACGAATTCTTTGCCGGTTTTCTCCGCCAGCAGCTTGCCTACGGTGGATTTACCCGAACCGGGCATGCCAATCAGAACGGCATTCTCCATCTGCCGGGCCAGCAATGCGTGAATTGTGCGGATCTTTTCGTCCGGTATGGACGCTCCCGTGAACCACTCTGCGGATTCCTTTGCCTGTGCCACCAGCATCAGCAGGCCGTTCATGGCAATGATGCCCCGCTCTTCGGACCTTTGAAGGAGTGCAGTTCGGGCAGGATTGTAGATCATATCCAATACGCATTCCAGGTGGGGAAAGATATCTAAAGACAGGGGAGATTTTCCGTTTGCTGGGTACATGCCCACCGGGGTGGTGTTGACAATCAAGGATGCATCCGCATGCAAATACAGATTTTCATAGTTGTTCTGCCCAGAGCGGGAAATAACGACCACATCCGCACCCTTATCCTGCAAAACGGCAACAGCCGTCTTGGATGCACCGCCGGATCCAAGCACAAGTGCTTTTTTACCCTGAATATCGATCCCACTCTGCAACAGCATGGTCTCAAAACCGAAATAGTCTGTATTGTGCCCAATCAAGGTGCCATCTTCCCGGCGGACGATGGTGTTCACGGCACCCATGCGTGCGGCAACCGCAGAAAGTTCGTCACAGTAGGGGATGACGGTGCTTTTGTAGGGAATGGTCACATTGAATCCGTCAAATGTGCCGCTGCGGAGCAGTTTTTCCAATTCTTCCGGCTGCTTTTCAATCAGCACATAGGAATAATCCCCCAAATGACTGTGGATCTGAGGAGAATAACTGTGTGCTAATTTGCCGCCGATCAAACCAAAATTCATTACACGACCTCGCAGTAACTGCCCAAATAGGTGAATTCTTCCGCAAGCTCGTCCAGCTCGCAGATCAGCTGCACAAATTCCTCGGAGTAGATGGAAGTGTCCAGATCAAAATAGAACATGAACTCAAAATCCCGGTCGGGCAGGGGTCTGGATTCCAGCTTGGTGACATTGATGCCCAGGGCATAGAGCCGTGCCAGAACCCGGTACAGAGCACCGGGACGGTGATTCAGGATCATCATGATGCTGGTTTTGTCAGAGCCAGGGTAGACTTCCAGGTTCTTGCTGATGCAAATGAACCGGGTGCGGTTGTTGCCCTCATCCTGAATGGAAGCAGCCAATGTGACCAGGTTGTACAGTTCCATGCAGCTGCGGCTGGAAATCGCCGCAACGTCAGTCCTGCCGGAAGATGCCACCATTTCCGCGGCCAGGGCGGTGTTCTCCACAGGGATCACCTTCACGCCGGGCATAGTTGCCAAAAATGCACTGCATTGGCTGATGGCCTGCTCGTGGGAGTAAATTTCCTTAATATCCGACAGTTTCGTGCCGGGATTGGCCAGCAGATTGTGGTCGACCTTCAAACGGAAGGTGCGTACGATGGAGAACTTGTGATGGATCATCAGATCGTACACTTTCTTCACAGAACCGGCAGTGGAGTTTTCGATGGGAAGGATACCATACTGGCACAAGCCCTGCTCGATGGCGGTAAACACGCCCTCAAAATTCTTGAAGTACATGATAAAGGGATTCTGGAAGATCTTTTCACAGGCGATCTGTGCATAAGCACCCTCAACACCCTGGCAGGCCACCATGGGAGCGGTGGGGAACAGCTTGGGTGTGTTCTCAATGGCGTCATGAATCTGCTGATACAAAGGCGACAGGGTGTTATTACGCTTGCTCTGATAGCTTCTGCTCAGCTCAAAGAGCATGGAATACAGCACCCGGG
Source organism: Faecousia sp. (assembly GCA_045596215.1). Lineage (GTDB taxonomy): Bacteria > Bacillota > Clostridia > Oscillospirales > Oscillospiraceae > Faecousia. The sequence continues at coordinate 1,136 of JAZOBY010000035.1, read as the reverse complement.
TGTAATTTGCCATCTCCGGGCCCGCTTTTTCTGCAACGTCTTTCAGCTTTTCCCGTTCCCGTTGGGGTACAAATACAGGCATGTTATTTTGCTTTTTGTAGTCACCGATGGCGGCAGCGACATCCATGCGTTTTGCGAACAGTTCCACAAGCTGGTCGTCGATCTCGTCAATCTGACCTCTTAAATCTTTCAAGTCCATAATTAGCCTCTTTTCTGAATATGGGCATTTCCCAGAATCATATCAAATATGGCAATCGCCGCAGCGGCCTCCACAACGGGTACAGCCCGGGGGACGATGCATGGATCATGTCGTCCCTGTACTATCAAAGATGTGTTTTCCATCCGGGACAGGGAGACGGATTGTTGTTCCATGGCGATAGAGGGGGTGGGTTTCACGGCAACCCGGAATATCAAAGGCATGCCGTTTGTGATGCCGCCCAAAATGCCGCCGCAGTTATTGGTGGCTGTGCGGATCTGGCCGCCTTCCACCACAAAAGGATCGTTATTCTGACTTCCATTCATGGTTGCCGCGGCAAAGCCGGCACCAAATTCCACGCCCTTTACGGCAGGGATTCCGAAAATGATTTGGGCAATGCGATTTTCTACGCCATCAAACATAGGATCACCGATGCCGGTAGGCAGACCGGTGGTGGCACATTCGATGATGCCCCCAACGCTGTCGCCTTGAGAACGGGCATCGCTGATTGCATTTTGAAATACTTCCGCGGACTCAGCAGTAAGAGTTGGAAATATTTTTCCAACCTGATCCAATTGCGGATGCATAGGATCAAAAAGCTTTCCTTTTTCTGCACCGATTTGCACGATGTGTGCACCGATGCGAATCCCCATTTCTTCCAGCCATTGTTTGCACAGGCCGCCTGCGATGCAAAGAGGAGCAGTCAGCCGACCGGAGAAATGTCCGCCGCCTGCGGCATCCTGATAGCCGCTGTATTTGACCTGGGCGGTGTAGTCTGCGTGGCCGGGGCGGGGGCAATCCTTCAAATTGTCGTAATCGCCGGAACGGGTGTTGGTGTTGCGGATCACCGCTGCAATGGGTGCACCGCAGGTGTATCCATCCACGATACCGGCAAGAAATTCCGGTGTATCCGCTTCTTTACGCGGGGTGGACCAGTTGT
>JAZOBY010000034.1:0-2503 GCA_045596215.1 Faecousia sp. | reverse complement strand
AGCTGATCCGGGTAATGCCGGCGTAGCGAGTGTATTCGACACATATTGTCGTTTCGATCGTACCGCAACCCGATTGTGCTGCGGTACATTTTTTTAGGAGGAAACGACAATGACAAACACACGCAAAACCACACGCATGCTCTGTGAGGGAGCTGTCTCCATCGCTCTGGCATACGCCCTGAGCTTTGTGGAGCTGGACCTCTGGTTCCAGGGCGGCTCCATCGGGGCAACCATGATCCCCCTGATCCTGTTTGCCGTGCGCTGGGGCGCAGGCTGGGGCCTGCTGGCCGGCCTGGTTTTCGGCACCCTGAAGTACTTCCTGGGTCTGAGCAGCTGGGCCATCGACTGGGTATCCATTATTTTTGACTACTCTGTGGCTTATGCTATGGTGGGTCTGGCCGGCCTGTTCAGAAACAAGGTCAAGCAGATCCCTCTGGCTGCCGCCGTGGGCTGCATTGCCCGCTTTATTATCCACTATGTCAGCGGCTTTACCGTTTATGCCAAGTGGATGCCGGAGGAATTCATGGGCATGCCCATGACCTCTCCGTTTATTTACTCCGCCCTGTATAACGGCGGTTATATGCTCCCCTGCGCCATTCTGGCGGTGGTGGTCTGCGCCCTGCTGATCACCGTGAAACCCATTCGCAGCTGGTTGGGAGGAGACGATCTGCATCGATAAGAGGTGATTTTTTGGGCATCGGCAAATTCACCGGCGTTATGCTGGTCAGCGATTTTGACGATACGCTGTATGGTACCGACCTGCACGTTTCGGAAGAAAACAAAGCTGCCATTCGCTCGTTTATTGAGCAGGGTGGTCTGTTCACCGTGGCTACCGGCCGTGCCCGAAAGACCTTTTCTCCTCAGGTCACCCTCGAGGACATCCCTCTCAATGCCCCCGTCATCCTATCCAACGGCGCCACCATTTTTGATTATCAGACCAACCAGCTGGTGCGCCGCACCTACCTGCCCGATCAGGTTCTGCAGGATATGCTGGATGTGTGTACCAGATTCCCCGATCTGGGCTTTGAGGCATATCACCAAAATGAAATTTATGTCCACAACCCCAACCTTGTGACCCACAGGCACATGGAACGTGTGGGCATGGACTACTCGGTTCTCCCCATCGAGGAAATGCCCCTGCCCCTGACCAAGATCATTCTGGAGCAGGACAACCCCATGCTGCTGGAGGTTCAGGCCTATATGCAGGAAAAGGTGGGAGACAGCTACGAGATCATCTTTTCCAACCGCTATCTGCTGGAGCTGACCGCCAAGAACAGCCACAAGGGCGGATCAGCCCTCTGGCTGGCCGAGCATCTGGGCATCAGCCGGGAGCATCTCTACTGCGTGGGCGACAACCAGAATGACATTCCCATGATGGAGGTAGCCAAAATCGGGTTTGCCCCCATTACCTGCAGCAGCATTGTGAAGGAATGGGGCGGCGCCCGTCTGGTGCGCGGCTGCGACGACGGCTGTGTGGCGTCTGTCATCGAAATTTTGGATCAACTGTATTCATGAATGTGGACCGCGAGGCGCTGCCCCGCGGTCCTTTTTTGTGATTTTATCACGGTTTTTTATCCGGGGACCTGATATGATAATTACAACAAACAGAAACAAAAGAGGAGCGATGCACATGAAGAAGCATATTGTAATGATCGTTGGTTCTCTGCGTAAGCAGTCTTTTAATTTGCAGCTGGCTCAAAAGGCCGCCGAACTGATGGAAGAAAAGGCTCAGGTCACATTTTTGGAGTACGCCGACCTGCCGTTTATGAATCAGGACATTGAATTTCCCACCCCCGATCCGGTCACACGGGTCAGAAATATCGTTTTGTCGGCAGATGGCATCTGGATCATGACCCCGGAGTACAATTCCAGTTACCCCGGTGTGCTGAAAAACCTGCTGGACTGGCTTTCCCGACCCCTGGTCAACGGTGATCTGAGTAAGGGTACCGCACTTTCCAAGAAAAAAGTCACCCTCAGCGGCGCCGGAGGACGAGCCGCCGCAGCCGGTGCCAGACAGAAGCTGGGCGAGCTGCTGACCGCCATGCGGATGAATCCCTTCCTGGAGGCCGAAACCGGGATCTCTCTCAATGGAGAAGCCTACCGCACCAATGTCTTGGTTCTGACCGAGGAACAGGAAACCGCTCTTCGCACTCAGGCAGAAGCGTTTCTTTCTTTCCTCGAAGAATAATTCTCTCCTCCTCAAAGCAAAACCCGCACCAATCGGTTGGTGCGGGTTTTGTCATTCATTTGAATTTTTTACTTTCAGCAACCGCTAACTCATCACATCGTCGTCGCAAAGTCCGCTTATCTCCGTTTCCCGCTTACGCGGAAAACTGCGTACGCTTCCTTGCTCCTCCTCTCCCCAACAAAACCGCTTCGCTGGGTTTTGCCGGGGGCCCCACTATTTATACTTCTTACTCTCTGCGACTGCCAATTCATCGCATCTGTTGTTGTATGGATTCTCAGCGTGGCCTTTGACCCAGTGGTAGTGCATGGTGTGCTT
>JAZOBY010000033.1:0-10978 GCA_045596215.1 Faecousia sp. | reverse complement strand
GATGTGACCTTGGAGGTTGCCGCCAAGAATATGACCAAAGAACAGTTTGAACGCATCCGCTCCGAAGTGACCAAGGATGAAGCATTGGCCGGGAAGCAAATTACCCCGGAGCAATTTGCGGATATGATCCTGGCAAGTATCCAGGGGCAGAACTTGCTCAGCGGAGAAACCGCGCAGAAGCTGCGGGATGCGCTGATTGCTGTTGGGGAAGATATGAGGAAAGCAGATGGAGAAGAAAAAGAAGAAAGAGGTCAAGCCCTATCGGGATGAAGACCTCTGCAAGTGGATACAGGATGGAGAACTCCATGCCCGGGATTTGCTGATCCGGCAGAACCTGAAGTTCATTGGGAAAATAGCAGGCAGTTTTGTCATCAATCCATGGATCGGACTGGACAGAGATGATTTGGTACAGGTCGGCAGCATGGCCATGGTAGATGCAGCAAAATCTTATGATCCCGACCGGGGAGCTAAGTTTGAAACCTTTATGACTCCGGTACTGAAAAATGCCATGACGGATTTGATCCGGGAACATCAAAACGGATTTGAGTACCGAGCCATTGATCCGGATGGAACGCTGAATTATCAGATGGTGCATGTGGAGGATGAAATCCCTAACAGCGAGGGACTGACCGTTGGCGAGTGTATTCTGGACATCCAGGCAATTCAACCGGAATCCCGTGAGATATACCGGGAGAGTATTGAAGAGATTCATAAGGCATTGAACACGATCTCCGAAAAACATCGGATGTATTTATGTTACCGCTTGGGATTTGGAGAAGACGATACGCCCCACTTGATGGAGGACACCGCAAAACACTTTGGCTTTACCTTAGGATATGCAAGGGTATTTGAGGAAGAAGCGGTGGACAATGCGTTGCTGGAACTGCCCTGGTGGTATGCGGAAGCAGACTGGTTCCCCATCCGGTTCATTCCGGAATAAGAACGAAAGAAAGCGCCTGACGAGGGGTCTGTTGCTGCGGCAAGACGGGAGTGTGATATACCATTTTACTCCCCCGGTGGTGCAGCTCCGCTACAAGAATTTCAATAGAAATTCTCTTCGCTGCGCCGCACCACCTACACCCGAACAGTCGGATTTCGCGTAAGCGAATCCACACATTTCCCGTCCCAGAGGGACACGAAATCCGCCTGTTCTGTGGGCATCTCAAAGTGCTTGTTCCCCCACCGACCAACCCCTTTGAGCCACCCACGGTCGCAAAAGGTATAACACACTAGACTTTACACCGTAAAATCGTGTGCCAACAGGGCGCTTTCACCCCTATTGGAAACCCAGAATCAAAGGGAATCTGCCATCCCTTTGAAATCCCAGCCGTTTTGAAATCTGTATATACAAACCGGAAAAACGGTGTTTGCATCTACACATCCCAAAACGAAAAAATCCCCACAGTCGATCCTCCGAAAAGGAGAGGAAAGACTGTGGGGATTTCCAATGCCGCATTCATAGAACCGAGAGAAATTCATGCGTCACACACCGCTGCGGCGCTGCAGTTTTCGGAACACTCACCTGTGTCCCGGCGAAAGTAGGATGCGTTTATTCTACCAAACCGTATTTGACTTTGATACGATCAAGCTTTTCGAGCATGGGTTCGGCAGCTATGAGAATAAAGATCACCGTTGCGGCGGCGTGGATCAGATCCATGGGCAGGCCGGACACATAGTAGGCAAGGATCATATCCCAGTTGATACTTTGGGCGTTGTACATCAGCGCGGAAGCGGGGTTCATAATACCGCCGTAGATGATGACTGCTGCAAAAGCACCAAAGGTGGCAAGACTGCCACGGCTGCGACGCAGGAGACCTTTGCGGAACAGCACACCAGCCAGGAAGCCGATAATGCCCATGCTGAACATCTGCCAGGGCATCCACGGGCCTTGGGAGAATAGCACATTGGACACCATCATGGTCACAGCACCCACCAGGAAGCCGGTCTCACCGCCGAAGGCAACTCCGGAAATGATGACCAGTGCCAGTACTGGCTTGAACTGAGGCAGCATAAAGAATGCAGACCGTCCGGCAACGCCAATAGCGCACAACACCGCAATGGTTACCAGTTCTCTTGCCTTGGGTTTGCGGCTTTCAAACACCAGGAAGAAGGGCACCATGCACTCGATCAGCACCAACAGTGCCGTCACATTGTAATGCTGATTGCCCAAATACATCACACCGGCAAAGATGGTCAGCGGGATGCACAGCAGGATTAGTACCGTAGCAACTAAGGTGCGCTTGCTCAGTTTCCGCTGTTTTGACGGGATCTGCAGCATAGCAGAGGGGGTGCTCCTGCGGCCAATGGCGGCAATGAACACGCCCAGCGCAGCAATCAATACCAAGTACAAAAGCAACTGCTGCTCACCGCTGGCACTTATACCTTCTTTGCCAATAAGGGCTGAAAGGTCCGTGATGCTGGTGGCATAGAAGAACACCAATATAGCAATCACCAGGGACACACCTGCAAGGAGTTTCCTCCATAATGGCAGCGGCTTCGGTTTGAAGTTTACCGCCGTTTCCTTTGGTTCGGGCAGGACAGTTGCTGCTGGGCTCTCCGGCTCGGTGGTCAGCTCTCCACCGCAGCAGCCGATGATGTCAGCTACCGTTACCGCCTGAGGAATCAAATGACGCGCCATGCGGTTTGCGGGAGTTGTATAGAAGCTGTTACCGGAGAAGAACTCACGGGGTGTACCCTCTGCTACGATGCTGCCATCAAAGAAAAGTCCGCACTTATGGGCATATTCCGCGCAGAAAGGCACATCGTGGCTGACCATCAAAATGGTGGTGCCTTGGGCGACCAGCCTGCGGAGAATCAGTGCAAAGGTCACTTTAAACTCTGCATCAAAACCCTTGGTAGGCTCATCCAGCAGTAGAATGTCCGGCGCGGTCAGCAGCACCTTTGCCAAAGCGGTGCGTTGCTGCTCACCACCGGAAATATCATAGGGATGGCGGTCAAGAAATTCCCGCAGACCGCACAGCTCCACGATCCGGGCAACCTCTGCGTCCTGCTTTTCCTTGGGTATCGTCTGTCCCCGGAACACCTCGTACAAATCTTCACGGACAGTGCGTTTTACAAATAAGGTTTGTGGATTTTGGGGCAGATGACCCAACTTTCCATTAAGACGAACATCACCCCGGTAGGCGGAGCGCAGACCGGAGATCACTTTCAGTGTGGTGGATTTACCGGCACCATTGCCGCCCAGGATGGCATAGAACTCGCCTTTCCGAAGTTTTAAAGAGAAGCCTTTCACCACATCTGGACTATCCTTCTCATAGCGGAACCACAGATCATCACATTCCAAAGTAACATCCTCTGGGTACACCAGTGGATTTTTCTCTTCTAAGGGCAAAAGTGGCTGCTCCTCTGCCCGCTGAGACAGAAAGCTGCTTCCGTCACGGACGGTCATGGGGCAATCCAGCTTCGTTTCTACTGCCGCCCAAACACGCATAGCGGTAGGCATGGCAAGGAACATTCCGCTGTCCTTGTCCTTTAGCTGCAAGCCTACATTCTCCGGTTTGTCATCACAGATAATTGCACCTTCATCCATCACGATAACCCGTGTAGCAAAGGGGAAAGCCTCTTCCAAGCGATGCTCTGTCAGAATGATAGTCGTACCCAATTCCTGGTTGATCTTACCCAGTAAGGCAAGGAAATCTGCCGCTGCAATGGGGTCAAGCTGTGCAGTAGGCTCGTCCAGTACCAGCACACCCGGCTGCATGGCCATGACGGAAGCAAGGCTTAAAAGCTGCTTCTGACCACCGGAAAGCTCTGTCACATTCTTATAAAACCAATTCTCAATACCGAAGAATGCAGCGATCTCCGCAACCCGGCGGCGAATGGTGGGGGTATCGTATCCTAAACTTTCCAAGCCGAAGGCCAGCTCATGCCACACCTTATCGGTGACCACCTGGTTCTCCGGGGATTGCAGAACATAGCCGATCTGCTGTGCCTGCTCCCGTTGGGACAGATCGGACAGCAGTGTTCCCTGGTAACGAATCTCACCGGAAAACAGGCCATGAGGTGTTAAGCAGCTTTTCAAATGCCGCAATAACGTGGATTTACCGCAGCCGGAAGGGCCGCAGAGAATCACGAACTCACCCTGCTGAACGGTAAAAGAGATATTGCGAAGGGCCTTTTTCTCACCCTCCGGGTATGTAAAATCTACATTTTTGAATGAATAGCTTTCCATTTTCTCTCCTCTGCCCAGTTCAGCGCCACGGGCATCAAACACAGAATCAAATAAACAAACTGAAAAGAAAGGGTCACGGTGTTCAGTCCAATATAGCGGATGCTGGGGAAGTACCGAAAACCGAAGGCAGATACGATCACGCCTGCCAGCAGGTGAAAGCCACAGAATCCCAAGTAAAGCAATGCCATCTTGTCCCGGTCGTCAAAGCGGTAGATGGAAAAGGCGGTGCGACCTTTCAGACCATAACCCCGGCTTTTCATACTATCGGCGGTCTCGATAGCGTTTTCCAACGACCAAGTAACCATAATCGATAACACCGTAATAGCGATCTTCGTCCGGTGCCAAAGGCTACCTTCCGAAATGTCTCTTCCGATGCTCCGCTGGGCATCCACCACTGCGTCCATCTGCGCCTTGAACTTAGGGATAAACCGAAGTGTCATACTCAGCACCAAAGACATTGCCGGAATGATGCGGCCAAAGAGGTAGATAAATTTGTCGGAGGTAATGACTCGATTGAAGTTCAGAAACCACAACATCACCGTGGCGATCATCACACCGGCGGACAGACCGTAAAGGATGCTCTCCAATGTCAGCGGATTTCCCGTGGGAAAATACATCAAAATTGTGATGCCTTCATGGCTGAAGGCGGGATTCATAAAGGCCGTCAGCAGCATAATGGGCAAGCACCATTTCAGGGTGAACAGCACCGCCTTTTTGCCCTCTGCCTGCACCGCATAGGCAATCGCACAGAACAGGGAAATACCTTGTGCCAAGGGATGGTTCAGCGCCATAGAAAAACCAATCACCAAGGTGAAATATAGGAAATTCACCAGGGGATGATATTTTGAAAAACGATCAATCATACTCAAAACAGATTCTTTCCGCCCACATCATTGCCCAAATCGCAGGTGTAGCGCCATTCCACCACATCGCCGTCTTGCAGCTGATAGCGGGAACAGCCGTAGTTGGGATACCAGCCGTTGACCCGGTACATCCAACCGGAGAGTGCGCCACAATCGAACTCATACAAATTGTGGATACCCTCGATATAGGCGCTGTTGTAGATAGGCGTCCAGGAGGATTCCAAATGAATACCTTTTTCTTTGCAGACACGCTGCAGCACATCGAACACGGACTCGCCTTCGTAGAAGGTAACGGTAGTCGTGGCAAGGATCGTTCCGCCGGAGGGGACCATTTCCAGCTTGTCGGGATCAAGCTGATCCAGATTGTTGAGGATGGTAGAACACTCGATGGAGAAGGTGCAAGTGTAGGTTTTAGTTTTATCCACATCTTGATCTTCCGGTTCTACCGGCTTGGGTTTGCCCTCTGGAATGGGATCAGTGAGGTATTTGTCCTTGCCGTCGGTGTAAACCGTATCATCGTTCTCTTCAGGCTTGGAGAGATAATTATCGTTACCCTCTGTAGGTTGGGTTGTCGGCTCAGTGGTTTCTTCCGTTTCCGGCGCTGCGGTTTCCTCTTCCAGGAGTTCGTCCGGGCGAATCACCAGGGTTCCCAAAGAACCGTCCATAGTCATATTCAAAATGGTGGTCTTGCTTCCGGTGAGAGATACGGATGCAACCGCTTTTTCATCCACATATCCGGTTGCGCTTTGGGCATCCCACTCTTCATCCAGGTACACGGACAGTAGAGCAGAAAAGCCGAAGGGCTCTGCCTGGGAAAGGGTTACTTTCGGATCACCGTTTACGGTCTTGGTGATGCTGACTGCCAAGTTGATCTCCTTCGGCTCGGCAATGTCGCTGCCAAAGATCGTCCATTCGTAACGCAGGCCATTGGATTCGCCAGTAAATACACCGATGGCATTTTCATTTTTAATTTGGCCCAAGGTGCTTTCCTTGATGATCCCATCTTCCGGGATCGGGATCGCATCCTGCAAATTCACCTTGCCGAAGTTACCCTGGCAGGCGCACATAGAAATCATTATGGTAAAAGCCAATAATAGGCTCAGTATTTTCTTCATCATTTATTCTCCAATCACAAGCCTGCCGTTCTTGGTTTTCAAGGTGTCTGTAGTCATGGCAAGACTCTGGGTTTCGTCGGATGCAGCGAATACGGCATCCTCCAGGATCAAATCAAGAACATCGCCGGCTCTAGCGCTTCCCCGGAGCCGGAACCGCAGGCGAAGTACCACATTGTAGTCTTCTGCTAAAAGTTCCTTGGTGAATGCGTTTTTGCCGCCGGTCATATCTAAGTACATAATGTTGATCAGACCGGTATCGTTGCTGTTTTTCACATTGCAGCTCCAGTCGGGAAGCTGCTGACCGGTACTGTTTTCATCGCTGAGGATGAAGATGTTACCTTCCTCCACCCCAAGGAATTCCAATCGGGAGGAATCAAAACTGACACTCATGCTCATAGCAGGATAGCAGGCATCCCCCAAATCGGAGATGGTCACATCCAGGGTGAATTCCTCTGTGCCGGAGATGGAGAGTTTTTGAGGTGTCTCCACAATCAGGGTCGGAACACCGGAATCGGGGCCGTTGCATTGTGTCAGCAGAACTACGATCACTACGATCAAAATACAGATTCCCAGAATCCACGGCCATTTCTTTTTCTTCTTACCGGTGCTTTCGTATTTTCCAGCCATAGAAACACTCCTTTACAAAAGGGCGGGGGTGCGTCGCCCCCGCCCATCGATTAAATTACTGCTTGGTAGTAATGGTTGCTGCTTTGGTTACAACACCATACTCAGAGCCGCTGATAAACTTCTCCACGATACCCAGAGCATCGAAGGTGTTGATACGGCTGTCGCCGTTTACGTTCATGGTGAGGATCTGATCGTCGGTGGGTTCCTCGCCCTTGCGGAGCCAGGTGTCCACAACCGCCAGGGCATCCTGTGCGTTGATTACACCGTCACCATTGGTATCGCCAAAGGTTACAGCAGTTGCATCGCCGCCGGGAATGGAGAAATAGTTTTCGTTTACGAAGTTCTCCATAGCGATGGTTTCGTCCACGATGGCAACATAGGTGGACACGCCGGTCTTTGCGGAGATCTCCGCACTGTACTTAAATTCCACAGTATTAGTACCGTCGTTGTAGGTCAGCTTGGTGCCATTTTTGATGCCAGTAACAGCAACAGCCACAGCCTTCTTGGTGGAGGGGATCAGGTCAACATCGTCGCCGGTGTACAGGCAAACTGCGCTAAAGGAAATACCAACAACAACATTCACCGTACCCTTGGCAGTATCGGTATTCACAACGATCATGGATGCTTCATCCTCGGAATCGGAGGTCAACTTCACGGACATACCGGAAATAGCAATATCCAGCTTGCTACCGCTGGTAACACCCTCAGCCTTAAAGCCGATGGTAAACATCTCTGTAGGGAACTCCTCACCACTGACAGTTAGAGTGGTATTCTCGTTGGCATCGAAGTAAACAACACGCAGTTTTCCGGTATCTGCTTCCAGATTCCAGCTCAGTTCGCCGCCGACCAGCCGGTCACTTGCGGCTACATCGGTAACAGTAACACCTTCGGGAACATTCACGATGAAGTCGATCAGCTTGTAACCGGCTTCGTTGTCCCACTTATTGATGCTGATGATACCATTGAAGCTGTCGCCGCCATTGATCTCAGCGGGCAGGCCCAGGGTGGCGGTCATCTCGTCGGTTTCGAGAGCTGCATCCTCAAAAGTTACATCGGAGTAGTCAAACAAGGCAGTTTTGCCGCTAATGAAGCGGTCATAAGCAACTAGGGCATAGCAGGACTGGTCGGTAGCCATGGCATTGGTACCTGCACCGATGATGTGCTGGAAGGTTGCGGAGTCGGGCAGGTAGTGAGCCAGCAGGCCGTCCACAACAGAGTTGCCGTTCTTGATGAAGCGGCTGTCGGTGTCAGGATTGATACCCCAAGTTGTACAGGCTACGATAACCCAGGAGCAGCTCTCTGCACACTCGCTGCCGCCGGACTCGAAGGTGCCGTTTTCGTGCTGCATGGCAGACAGGCAGGCAATGGCTTCTGCACAGACTTCGGCAACAGCAGCCTGATCCCGGTAGGGATACAGTGCGGCCAGGGCCATGCCGGTCACATCGGGGTCAGATGCATAGGTCTTATTGGCCATCAAAGACCAGCCGCCGTCATCGTGCTGTGCGGCAACGATGGCATCCACACACTGCTGGCGGATGGTGGTATCGGAGGTTGCGTAATTGTTGGAATCCAGTGCGATCAGCGCCCAAATGGTGCCGTTGAGGCCCTGCTTTTTGATCCAGGAGAAGCCGTTTGCACTGTAAGCTTCCACCAGATCCCAGTCACCCACAGAAGTAGCATCCTTGCCAAGAGCGGATAGGGCCACGATCAGTCGGGAGTTCTCGGTGGACTTATTCTTATGCAGAGCGCCACTCATATTGACAGAAGTGGCAGTCTCATTGACCGTTGTAACAATGCGGTCATAGTAATCGGTAAAGTATGCGTTATCCTTGGCGTAGTAACCGCCACGGGCCAAACTCAGCACCGTCCATTCACCGGCAGTGGTGCCGAATACCGGCTCGGTCACAGTAGCTGCCATCTGCGCCATGGTAGCGTTGAGCACAGTAGACACGTCCTGTGCTTCACCCGGCTGCTCCGGTTCTTCGGGAGCAGGTTCTTCCGCTGCGTTCACGGTAACCTTCGCATAAGCGGGAGAAGAAACAACGGAATCGGGATATTCACAGCCATAACCGCCATCTGCCCACAGAATCCAGGTACCGGCAGAGGGGAAGGTGATCTCAGCACAGCCACTACCGTCCGTGGTGACCGTTCCGGTGGCATCACCATAGGAGGTGCCATAATACACGGTATAATCACCCTCGTCATAAACGGTAGCTTCCACACCCATCGCGGAGAAGGAACGCACCAGTTTCACAGGGCATGCTGTGCCAACCTCTGCGGTGTAGTTGTGGGTGAAGATGCCGTTCTCATCGGCAAAGAAATGGAAACCATAATTGGAGTCCATGTAGAAATCCCAGCTGGAGAAGCTAGCGATGTCCAGGAAGTCACCTGCCTCCAGCACGATCTGATCGGAGGTAGCGCCCCATCCCTCACCGGCCAGGGGATATTCGCCGTTGAGGTAGTAGTTCAGATTCTCGTCAAAACCAAAGATACCACCCTGGAAGTAGGAGCTTCCAGCACCTCCGGTAAAGGTCACATCGCTCCAGCTTCCGCCGTAGAGGTTTTCGTGGGCATAGATGACCAACTGCAAGGCGGTAATCTCGTAGGTGCCATCACCATCTTCATCATACAGATAGTCACCCAGGCCGTACTCTTCCAGGTCAATAGATGCAACTTCATCAAAAGATACGGGTACATAGGCAATGGCGGCACCATTCTTATCATTGATGTACTGTCCGTCGTAGCTGACGGAGATATAAACATTGTTTGTGCCTGTTGCAAAGGCGGTGGCAGGCAGCAGACCCAGTACCATAACGACAGCAAGGATCATGCTCAGAATTTTCTTGGTGGTTCGCATAATAGAATCGTCCTTTCTTATGCTTAGTGGTTACTTTTCCTTGGGTTGTTTCAATCCGGCGGACTCCAATGCGCGGGGCCACGGCCCAAGGTATGCCTTGATCTGGGCGCAAGTTGCACTATCGAAGTCTTTTTTCGTGGGGAGTCTTCCTAACTCTTGGCACTTGCAGCGCAGAAGGTCCTCCGCCCAGGCCTTCTTCTCTTCGGGTGTCACTTGCATCCCTCCTTTACTGTTTCGTGGTTTTCCCGCAAATAAAAAGAGTGTAACCTGTCTGTCCTCAAGTACGGACAAACACGGCTACACTCTCCTGTCAAAGCGTGATAAACCCAATCGACAGGTTAGGCTCTCTGACTTATGGCAAGGGGGGATGCCAAACACAGCAATGGACGGTTGTTCCGGTTTCTCACCGGATCACCTGTACCTGTCGATAAGCAATATTCAGTTGGTTTGCGGGCTGTGACCGTCAGGGCAATCCGTGAAGAAGGGGGAATCCACACGCAGACGGTCACAGCAAAAAAGCTGCAGCAACCCTACATCGGGCCGCTGCAGCCGTTTTTCCGCAACAAAAAAGCACAGGCTCCGTACTTGCAGACCCTCGTGTTTTCCCTCATTTAAGCAGTTCTCCTGACTTACGCATCATAAGTTCCCCATAGCCTTCTCAGCTTTCGCCAATGACCGGCTTTCGCCAAATAGAGAACCTCCACGCATACAGTGGCGGTACCGTCCGGGATTCTCACCCGGTTATCTATTCTCCTGCGGTGCTGTTACCACATCCGCAAGCACTTAAACGGAATATTTACTTGCACGGTCAGTATACACGATTGCTTGGTAAAAGTCAATCGCAAAAAGAAAAGACCTTAATATTTGGCAAAAATCGCAAGATAAACTGGTAAAATCTAAAGATTATAGGCAACCCGGTATTTCTTGACAACCATCTGCCCGGTTAGTATATTAATGGCGAGGTGGTTACTATGACAGAAACAGAAATGATCCAGTGTGCAATCGATGAAGGTTTTGCTGCTGCGGCAATCGTGGATACTGCTCAGATTGTTTTTGACCCATCCTTCCGTCCGTACTGCGAAGAAAACCTCTGTGGTCAGTATGGAGCCAATTACTCATGCCCGCCTGATTGCGGCAGTCCGGAGGAAATGAAACAGCGGATCTTGGCACATAAGAAAGCACTGGTCTTGCAGACTATTTGGCAGGTGGAAGACTATTCCAATGTTCCTGCTATTAAGCACGCAAAGCAAAGCCATAATGCTTCCGAGATCCGTGTGGTAAACAAAATGCGTGAAGCAGGACATGACGGTTTGATCGTAGGTGC
>JAZOBY010000032.1:0-9741 GCA_045596215.1 Faecousia sp. | reverse complement strand
CTTCTTGCCGGCCTTGGGCCGCTTTGCACCATACTTGGAGCGGGACTGCATACGTCCGTTCACGCCCTGGGTATCCAGAGTGCCGCGGATGATGTGGTAACGAACACCGGGAAGGTCCTTAACACGACCGCCACGGATCAGAACCACAGAGTGCTCCTGCAGGTTATGGCCAACACCGGGAATGTAAGCGGAAACTTCCATACCGTTGGTCAGACGCACACGGGCGATCTTACGCAGAGCAGAGTTCGGCTTCTTGGGGGTGGTGGTACGAACAGCAGTGCAAACGCCACGCTTCTGGGGAGAAGGCAGAGTAGTAGCCTTGTTTTCCAGAGTGTTCAAACCTCTCTGCAATGCAGGAGCGGTAGACTTGTAGGTTACCTGCTGACGGCCATTTTTAACGAGCTGGTTAAAAGTAGGCATTATTTATCTCCTTTCTTCAATTCTCGCCTTTCGGCGGGTATATATTCTACGGCTTATGCCGGTAGAACCAAGTTAATCCACGACTGCCGCGGCAGCCGCACCCACATCAATGCCGCAAACATCGCCCAATTCCCGCATACTAGATACCCAGTAACAGGAAAGGCCGCGTGAGGCGCATTGCTGGGCCAAAGGTTCGGTGATGGCCGGATCGGCATTTTTCGCCAGGCAGACACATTTTACTGTGCCCTTTTCCATGGCTTTTCGCAGTTGTTTTGCTCCTGCGATCACCTTATTTTTGTCGATTTCCGGTAAAATCCCGCATTGGGGGATTCTACTATCTTTTTTAGTGTCCATACAGATACCTATTATACGCATTTTTTTGGAAAAGTCAACAAAATTTATTATATTTTTTCTGCATATTCGCATTAAAGTCTTCCCCACTCCGTGTCATCGCGAGGGCCGCAGGCCTGTGGCGATCTCCCGGTGTGATGTTTGATATCGCTTTGCTTATCGATGGATGCTACCAGGAGATTGCCACGTCGCTTCGCTCCTCGCAATGACAGTTTGGGGGATGCAGAAAGGGGCGTGCCGGTTGGCACGCCCTTTGGGGATAATTAAATTATATTCCGTTCTTAGCTATCGCCATACCCAAGCTCACCGGTAACATAATTGTATGTAAAGCCCGTATCGCTGTGGACATTACCGGTAGCTATTCCTGAAAATTCAATAATTTCCGACCATGTAACCCCATCGCCGGTTCCAAACAACCATGCGTATTGGATGTAGTCCTGTTCCATCAAAAGGGAACTCTCCTTTGTAGCCAAATTCAAAACTACAAATTTCTTTTCCTCTGCTACAAATTGTAAGAAGCCCTGTAAATCAGACTCAATGTGCATATCACTAATATTGCCATAAGTGGATTCATAAACCAGTTCGGATTTTGCAAAATCCCCAATAGCAATTGCATAAACCTTTGTCGGTTCAGATTCGGTATTGAAGAAAATGTGCGTATCATTGAGTGCATAATCAACGACGGGTTCCTCGCAAAGCAAAACGGTCTCCTTGGTAGCCTCTACAACCCAATACAAATGATCAACGAGACCTTCTGTGGGCCACCATTCAGGATAATACTGATTTCCAGGGCCGTCAAAGATAATTACATGACCTGTGGCAGACGGAATGTTTGTAGCCGGAACGCTGCTGGACGGGGGTGTTACGGTGCTGGAAGAAGAGGGGGTGCTGGCAAGTAACTTGTCATCATCTGTCGGAACTGTTTGGCAGGCGGTCAACAAAAGCAGAATAACAAAGGCCAATAAAGCAGACAAAAAACGGAACTTTTTCATAGAATCCCAACCTTTCACTAAAATTAGGAAATTTTCTTCCCTATGTCTACATTATAAGCAAGGAAAAACTTTCCAGTCAACAACAATTCCATTACAATTCATATACAAAAAGTAACAAACAGGGGCGTGCCGGTTGGCACGCCCCTTGGGTTTTGATTATTCCTCGGTCTCTTCGACTTCCAGATCGTATCTGCTTGCGGGAGTCACGCCGGGCTGATAATCCCGGTAGGCCATCAGGCCGGAACCGGCAGGGATCAGCTTACCGATGATGACGTTCTCCTTAAGGCCCACCAGATGGTCAACCTTGCCCTTGATAGCGGCATCGGTCAGAACCTTGGTGGTCTCCTGGAAGGAAGCGGCAGACAGGAAGGAATCGGTGGCCAGAGAAGCCTTGGTGATACCCAGCAGTACTGCCTGAGCAGTTGCCAGACGCAGGTCTTCCTCACCGGCATCGATCCGAGCCTGGATTGCAGCATTGGCATCCTCGAATTCGAAGGTATCAATGACAGTGCCGGTGAGCAGTGCGGTATCGCCGGGATCTTCCACACGCACCTTACGCATCATCTGACGGATGATAACTTCAATGTGCTTGTCGTTGATCTCAACGCCCTGCTGACGGTACACAGCCTGAACGGACTGCACCAAATAATCCTGAACAGCTTCCACGCCAGAAATACGCAGGACATCCTGGGGATACAGTGCACCGTCGGTGATGGGCTCGCCCTTCTGGACGGTCTTACCATGGACAACCTTCAGACCAACGGAGTAAGGCACATGGTACTCCTTCACCTCGCCATCCTCTGCAGTAACAGTGATGTTACGCAGGGCGGTACGGTGGGTGTCGTCGATGTGCACAGTACCGGTGATCTCAGCGATGGTAGCCATCTTCTTGGGACGGCGGGACTCGAACAGTTCTTCAACTCTGGGCAGACCCTGGGTGATATCGTCACCCGCAACGCCGCCGGAGTGGAAGGTACGCATGGTCAGCTGAGTACCGGGTTCGCCGATGGACTGGGCCGCGATGATACCGACAGCCTCGCCCAGGTCAACCTGCTTGGAGGTTGCCAGGTTCATGCCGTAGCACTTGGAGCAGACACCGCTTCTTGCACGGCAGCCCAAAATGGTACGGATATAGATCTTCTCGATGCCGGCCTTTTCGAACTTCTCGGCATCCTCGGGCATCATCATTTCGTCCTTGGAATGGAGCAGTTCGCCGGTTTCGGGATGCAGAACATCGCTCACCGGGAAGCGGCCGCGGATGCGGTTGCCAAAGGAATCCACAACGTCGCCGTTCTTGTCGTACACCGCACCAACCCAAATACCGTTGGTTGTGCCACAGTTGTGCTCACGAATGATCACATCCTGAGAAACGTCAACCATACGACGGGTCAGGTAACCGGAGTCAGCGGTACGAAGAGCGGTATCGGTCATGCCCTTACGTGCACCTCTGGAAGAAATGAAGTATTCCAGAACGCTCAGGCCTTCACGGAAGTTTGCCTTAACAGGGATTTCGATAGTACGGCCTGCGGTATCGGCCATCAAGCCACGCATACCGGCCAGCTGACGGATCTGTGCCATACTACCACGAGCACCGGAGTCGGACATCATGTAGATGGGATTGAACTCATCCATGGTGCCCTGCAATGCATTGGTGACATCAGCGGTGGTCTTTTCCCACTGCTGAACAACCAGGCGGTAACGCTCGTCGTTGGTAATCAGACCCTGACGGTAGAACTGCTCGATCTCCAAAACCTTAGCTTCGGAAGCCTTGATCAGCTGGTACTTCTTTTCGGGAACCACCATATCCGCAATGGAAATGGAGATAGCACCCTTGGTCGCGTACTTGTAACCCAAAGCCTTGACCCGGTCCAGCATTTCGGTGGCGATGGTGAAGCCGTGGCGGCGGATACATTTGTCAATGATCTTGCCCAGCTGCTTCTTGCCAACCAGGAAGTCAACTTCCAGGTCAAATGCGTGCTCGGGATCGTTACGGTTCACGAAGCCCAGATCCTGAGGGATGGGCTCGTTGTAGATCAAGCGGCCAACGGTAGCCGTGATCAGACGATACTGCATTTCGCCGTTCACTTCCTTGCCCGTACGGACCAGGATGGGAGCGTGCAGACCGATGTTGCCGTCAGCATAGGAAGCAACGGCTTCATCCACACTGGAGAATGCGTGCTTGGGACGGAAGGTGGCTTCCTGCTTGCCCTCGGCCTTCAAAGCCTTGTTGGCAGCCAGGAATTCATCTGCATCCACAACCTGACCGGCTTCCCATGCACTGTCGCCGGGGCAGGCAATTACCACTTCCTCTGCACCCTTCTCAGCCTTGCCCAAACGGGTGTAGGTCAGATAGTAGGCACCCAGGATCATATCCTGTGTGGGAACGGTAACGGGCTTGCCGTCCTGAGGACGGAGCAGGTTGTTGGCGGACAGCATCAGCATTCTGGCTTCTGCCTGTGCCTCTGCGGACAGAGGTACGTGGATAGCCATCTGGTCGCCGTCAAAGTCGGCGTTAAATGCGGTACAGCACAGGGGATGCAGCTTCAAAGCACGGCCTTCAACCAGCACGGGCTCGAAAGCCTGAATACCCAGACGGTGCAGTGTAGGTGCACGGTTCAGCATAACGGGACGGTCCTTGATGATCTCGTCCAGAGCATCCCAAACTTCAGCCTTGCCCTTGTCGATCATCTTCTTGGCGGACTTGATATTGTTTGCCAGGCCGTCGGACACCAGCTTCTTCATAACGAAGGGCCGGAACAGCTCAATAGCCATTTCCTTGGGCACGCCGCACTGATACAGCTTCAGCTCGGGACCGACAACGATAACGCTACGGCCGGAGTAGTCAACACGCTTACCCAGCAGGTTCTGACGGAATCGGCCCTGCTTACCCTTGAGCATGTCACTCAGAGATTTCAGTGCACGGTTATTGGCACCGGTAACAGCACGGCCACGGCGGCCATTGTCGATCAGTGCGTCAACAGCTTCCTGCAGCATCCGCTTTTCGTTGCGGACGATGATGTCAGGAGCGTTCAGCTGAATGAGTCTCTTCAACCGGTTGTTCCGGTTGATGACACGACGGTACAGGTCATTCAGGTCGGATGTAGCGAAACGGCCGCCATCCAACTGAATCATAGGACGGATATCCGGAGGAATGACGGGCAGCACATCCATGATCATCCAGGCAGGATTGTTGCCGGACTCACGGAATGCTTCCACCACTTCCAAACGCTTGACAAGACGCAGCTTCTTCTGAGAAGAAGCGGTCTTCAGCTCCTCACGGAGCTGGGCGGACAGTTCTTCCAGATCGATCTGTTCCAGAAGGGCCTTTACAGCCTCTGCACCCATACCAGCCTGGAAATCGTCCTCGTATTTTTCCCGCATGTCCCGGTATTCCTTTTCGGTGAGCACCTGGTTTCTGGCCAAGGGTGCATCACCGGGATCGGTGACGATATAAGCGGCAAAATACAGCACTTTCTCCAAAACCTTGGGAGAAATGTCCAGGATCAGACCCATACGGGAGGGAATGCCCTTGAAGTACCAGATGTGGCTGCAAGGAGCGGCCAGTTCGATGTGGCCCATCCGCTCCCGGCGGACTTTGGCTTTGGTCACTTCCACGCCGCAGCGATCGCAGACCTTGCCCTTATATTTGATCTTCTTATACTTGCCGCAATGGCATTCCCAGTCTTTGGTGGGTCCGAAGATCTTTTCGCAGTACAGACCGTCCCGCTCGGGTTTGAGGGTACGGTAGTTGATGGTCTCCGGCTTCTTGACTTCGCCGAAGGACCAATTCCGGATCATCTCCGGGGATGCAATGCCAATCTTAATGGCATCAAAGGTGACATCTGCCATATAACATCGCCTCCTTAATCTTCGTAGGTGTCTTCGTCGGACTCATCTGCACCGCCGAACACATCCATAATATCTTCCGGGCTGTCCTCATCGATTACGAAACCGGCATCCAGCACTTCATCAGCACTGCCCACCACAAACTCGCTGTCGTGATGGCCGGTGTAGCCGATCTCTTCATCCTCGTCCTCGTCTTTGAGCTCGATCTCATTGCCCATTTCATCCAGCACGCGGACATCCAGGCACAGAGCCTGCAATTCCTTGACCAAAACCTTGAAGGATTCGGGCACGCCGGGCTTGGGAATGTTTGCACCCTTGACGATGGCTTCGTAAGTCTTTACACGGCCGGTGACATCGTCGGACTTGACGGTGAGGATCTCTTGCAGGGTATATGCTGCACCGTAAGCTTCCAATGCCCAAACTTCCATTTCGCCGAAACGCTGACCGCCGAACTGGGCTTTACCACCCAGAGGCTGCTGAGTAACCAGAGCGTAAGGACCGGTGGAACGGGCGTGGATCTTATCATCGACCAGATGGTGAAGTTTCAGATAGTAGGGATAGCCAACGGTGACCAGGTTATCGAAGGGTTCACCGGTACGGCCATCGTACAGAATGGTCTTGCCATCTTCACGCAGGCCGGCCAGTTTCAGGGTGTCGCGGATGTCCTTTTCGTTGGCACCGTCGAACACGGGGGTAGCAACCTTCCAGCCCAGAGCCTTGGCCGCATAACCCAGGTGGACTTCCAAAACCTGACCGATGTTCATACGGGAAGGAACGCCCAGAGGATTCAGAACCACGTCCAACGGAGTGCCGTCGGGCAGGAAGGGCATATCTTCCTCAGGCAGAACACGAGAAACAACACCCTTGTTACCGTGACGGCCGGCCATCTTATCGCCCACGGAGATTTTACGCTTCTGGGCAATATAAACACGGACGGACTTGGTAACGCCGGGAGCCAGTTCATCGGAATTCTCCTTGGTGAAGACCTTAACGTCCACAACGATACCGCTTTCGCCGTGAGGCACTTTCAAAGAGGTATCCCGGACTTCTCTTGCCTTCTCACCGAAGATTGCACGCAGCAGACGCTCTTCGGGAGTCAGTTCGGTTTCGCCCTTGGGGGTGACCTTACCAACCAGGTAGTCGCCGGAGCGGACTTCCGCACCGATGCGGATAATGCCGTTCTCGTCCAGGTCTTTCAGGGTATCTTCGCCCACGTTGGGGATGTCACGGGTGATCTCCTCGGGTCCCAGCTTGGTATCCCGGGCTTCAGTCTCGTGCTCCTCGATGTGGATGGAAGTAAATACGTCTTCCTTCACCAGACGCTCATTCAGCAAAATGGCGTCTTCGTAGTTGTAACCTTCCCAGTTGACGAAGCCGATGAGCACGTTCTTACCCAAGGCCACTTCGCCGCCGGAGCAGGAAGGACCGTCAGCAATGATCTGCTCATTGGTAACCCGATCACCAACCACCACGATAGGCCGCTGGTTGACACAGGTGCCCGCATTGCTCCGGGCAAACTTGGTCAGGTAGTAGGTCTTCAATTCGCCATCGTCATAAGCGATGGTGATTTCGGTAGCGGACACAGCGGTAACCGTGCCGTTTCCTTCTGCCTTGACACAGACCTCGGAGTCCACAGCGGCCTTATGCTCGATGCCGGTGGCAACGATGGGCGGCTCGGTGGTTAACAGGGGCACAGCCTGACGCTGCATGTTCGCACCCATCAGGGCACGGTTTGCGTCGTCGTTCTGCAGGAAGGGAATGAAGGAAGTGGCGATGGAGATCATCATTCTGGGAGAAACATCGATATAGTCGATCATTTCCCGGTCTACTTCGATGATCTCGTTGCGGTGACGGCAGGTAATACGGGCGTTTGCCAGACAGCCGTTTTCATCCAACGGCTCGTTGGCCTGTCCGATGTAGAAATCGTCTTCCACATCCGCAGTCATATAGTCGATTTGCTCGGTGACCTTACCCGTAGCCTTGTTCACCTTGCGGTAGGGTGCTTCCACGAAGCCGTACTCGTTGATCTTGGCAAAGGTAGCCAAGTAGTTGATCAGACCGATGTTGGGACCTTCGGGGGTCTCAATGGGACACATACGGCCATAGTGGGTGTAGTGAATATCACGCACATCGAAGGATGCACGCTCACGGCTCAGACCACCGGGGCCCAGAGCAGACAGACGACGCTTGTGGGTCAGTTCTGCCAGGGGGTTGTTCTGGTCCATGAACTGGGACAGCGGAGAAGATCCGAAGAATTCCTTGATGACCGCAGTCACAGGACGGATATTGATCAGGCTCTGAGGTGTGACAGCATCCAGGTCCTGAACGGTCATACGCTCCCGGATCACGCGGTCCAGACGGCTGAAACCAATGCGGAACTGGTTCTGGAGCAGTTCGCCCACGCAACGCAGACGACGGTTGCCCAGGTGGTCAATATCATCGGCCACGCCGATGCCCATGGCCACGCAGTTCAGATAGTTGATGGATGCCATGATATCGTCAGCAATGATGTGCTTGGGAATCAGGTCGTCCATACGCTCGGAAATGGCTTCTTTCCAGTCAATATCCGCAGTCTCCAGCATCTCTTTCAGCACGGAGAAGCGAACCTTTTCCTTTACGCCATACTCAGCAGGATCAAAGTCCACAAAGGAGGCCATGTCCACCATGTTATTGGACAAAACCTTGACAGTGCTGTCGCCTACCTTGATGGATGCCTCATTGACACCCCGCTTGGACAGCTCATGGGCCAGGTCGCGGGTGATGAACTCACCGGGCATCACCAAAATCTCGCCGGTCATGGGATCGGCGATGGGCTCTGCGGCTTCCTGTCCGGACAGACGGCTCCAAATGTCCATCTTCTTGTTGAACTTATAACGGCCGACCTTGCTTACATCGTAGCGGTGTGCGTCAAAGAGCAGGCCTTCCAGGTGTGCGATGGCAGTCTCCACCGTAGGAGGCTCACCGGGACGCAGACGGCGGTAGATTTCAAGCAATGCTTCCTCTCTGGTCTTGCAGGTATCCTTTTCCAGAGTGGCCATGATCCGCTCATCTTCGCCGAACATAGCCTTGATCTCAGCATCAGTGCTGACACCCAGGGCACGGATCAGGCAGGTGATGGGCAGTTTGCGGTTCTTGTCGATACGGACCCAGAACACATTGGAGTTGTCGGTCTCGTATTCCAGCCATGCACCGCGGTAAGGAATGACGGTTGCGGTGTAGGTGTGCTGATCCGCCTTGTCCACCTCATGACCGTAGTACATACCGGGGCTGCGGACGATCTGGGAAACGATGACACGCTCAGCACCGTTGATCACAAAGGTGCCGCCGTTGGTCATGATGGGGAAATCACCCAGGAAAATATCCTGCTCCTTGATTTCGTCCGTTTCCGTGTTACGCAGGCGTACCCGAACCTTGATAGGTTTGGCGTAGGTAGCATCCCGCTCCTTGCACTCCTCGATGGTATACTTGGGCTTCTCGTCCATGGAATAATCCAGGAAGCTGAGCTCCAATTTACCGGAGAAGTCGGTGATGGTGCCGACATCCTTGAATACTTCCCGCAGGCCCTCTTCCAGGAACCATTGGTAAGAATCCTTCTGGATCTTCAGCATGTTGGGGATCTCGAGGATCTCTTCGTACTTTGCGTAGGATTTACGCATGGTCTTGCCGAACATTGCGTCCTTGACCATATGGATCATCACAGCCTTTCTTTCGGCTTTCGCCTGAATGTGTGTTGCTTACGTATTTGATACGCACGGGGCGGTTGTAAGTTTTGTGCATTTTGCCACTTGACAGCCCCGCATATATGTGTTACCATGTTCACGCTGGGTAGGATGGCCTACGAGGGCATAATAACACATTATGGAAGACCATTATATACCATCCAAATCCGTTTGTCAATCCGTTTTTTGCATTTTTCCTGACGAAAGTCAGGTTTTTTATTTATATATTATATAATTATATAAATGTATAAAGTAACCCTCCCGCCGGAAAGTGAACCGAACCAGTAAAATCGGACAATAGACAAAACACCCCCTAATGTAGGATAATAACTACATTAGGGGGTGTCGTTATGTCCAAACGAAATTACACACATATAAAGGAACTGGTGCCGACAATACAAGCAATGGTGGCA
>JAZOBY010000031.1:0-5607 GCA_045596215.1 Faecousia sp. | reverse complement strand
CCGCTTTTGATAGCCCAGCGTAGATCCCGCTGGAAAATGATCTCCGAGTATACATCATCCAGTTTCGCCTTATCTCCCCGGTTGGGAGTGGCGGTAAAACCGATGTGCTTTTCGGGGGAAAAGTAGTCGTATATCTTCTTGTAGGTGCCGGCCGCAGCGTGGTGCGCTTCGTCTGTGATGATCTTGTCAAATTCGTCGTAGGAAAACCGGTCAAGCCGATTTACCAAAGACTGAACACTTGCAATAATCACATCTTCACAGTGGCTGCGTTCCTTGGCAATCTCAAAGCCAACGGGGCAGTCGTAGTACTTGGCAGGTTGCCGCACCAGCTCTTCACGGTGAGCCAGGACCAAGACACGACCACCATTGCGGGGGATATGCGTGAAGGTTGCCGTTTTGCCGCAACCTGTAGGCATTTGGCAGAGGTATGCGCCCGGAGGCTTCGCCTCAATAATGCCGATGCATTCTTTTTGATAGTCTCTTAATTCCATATTTCACCTTGTGGGATTGTGTGGGACAAATGTGGGATACAAACTCCCACACAATATTTAGTTAAAATGTTTTTAATTACGGGTCGTTGTCTTGAAATTAATTAAAAAATCAAGGCAAAAACTTTAGTTCAATTTATGTGTGGGACTGTGGGAGCATTTTCGCACGTTCCTTTAAGGGAAATGTTTGTTCCAATTTCACACGCAAAACAATAGTGTTTTATATATGTTCTTTGTGTAGTCCCACATCTCCCACATTCCCACAAATTCAAAACACAAAATTTTTCAACTATTAAAGTTGTGGAAAAATCCACAGCCACAAATAAAGTTGGAACTTTTCACTTGTGATTTGTGTGGGACAAATGTGGGAGCATGTCCCACTAAAGTGGGAGCAGATCGTCCGGATCTGCGTTTGCCATCCAATCTTCCATGTTCAGCTTCAGCCAAACACATTGCGGTGTGGTTCTGCCAATCCGCTTGGTTTTTGTATAGCCTTTGCCAGCTCTTGTCTCAATCAGTTTGTTGGCCCGTAGGTAACTTAGCGTTGCTGATGTAGAAAAACCTGCCTCCTGTACAACTCGATCAAAGACGCCGCGGATGATATATGCGGTGTTGCATTCTAATACGCCGTAGATGTCGCTGTTTGGGGCAGAATCCTCATTTAAGAACCGGTTGGCGTTACTTGCCACCCAATCGCAAAGCCAGTCATAAGCGCGTCTGCCGGCCGATACTGCCTCCTTGGATGCAAGGAATTCCTGGATATCATTTACATCCAACACCAGTTCTTTCGCGGTTTCCATATCATCACGGAAAACCCACTGGGATGCCAGAAAGTCCGCGGTAATGATGGCTGCAGCTGCCATTGCCTGTTTTTCGGTGGAATCACCGGCACACAGATCCCGGAAGTTATCTTGGTAGATCTGCCGGACAGCATCCTGTGTCTTTTCATCTTGGTAAAGCCGTTCAACAAACATCTGCCCGGCAAAGCCGTAATTTCTTTTAAGGTTTCCTGAGATTCGCTGACCATCTGTCAGAACGGCAGATCCGGCCGTACACTCGATGTCAATCACACGGTTGACAGCACCGGCGCCGGCGGAAATACTGGTAAGTGGTGATTCTCCTGTGGTGAGGAAACAGCAACTCCATGTGGGGGTGAGCTCCACACCACCACTTTTCTTACCACGAGAACGGCCTACACCCTGGGCAAGCTGGTATACGTCAAAGTTGGTTTTTCCTCTGCTGTCTTTGGTGAGCTGGAGTTCATCCAGGCACACCGGCAGGTGATTCAAGAAAGCGGCAGTCCGTTCCTGTCCCACTTGCGTACCGTTGAATGTCTGAACATAGCTGCCAAGCGCAGGGTTGCCCCACACAGACGCAGCGAGCATCAATGCGACCGTTTTACCGGTACCGGAATCCACGCCCCAAAGGTGCACGAAGAACGGTAGAGAGCCAACCAGTGACAAGATGGGAGAGGCAAACGATGCAGCAAGCATGATCCTTGCGGTGAGTGACTGACGGCGGCACTCCATAGCGGTTTCGTACCAAGTGCCGATAGATCCTCTGGATTCCACAGACTGATACAGATTTCGGAAGGATGCATCACCGTCAAACACGAGACCTTCCACATAAGGGGAAAAACCTTCACCGGGTATGTATCCAAGCCTGCCGATAGACTTCTGCTCTGGAATGATGTCATAGTTCAGGTTTTCCATATCGTTGATATAGTCCACAAGAGCCGATGCACTATTACTAGTAACGGAAATGCCTTGGCTGGATAGAGAGGTAATGTTCCGGGAGGTGGAGACGGTGGCTTTGTCCACGATCGTAGTACGCCATTTTTTATCTCTGCCCGGGGGTTTGAATGCAAGGGTAAGCTTGACTTCGCCGGTATCGATGTTGATCAGACGGCTGATCGGCATAATAGGGTGGGCACAGGCACATTCCCGACCACCATTGGGCAGATCCCGGAATATGCCCCAGTCCATGGATTCCCATGTGCCGCAGTTCAGCTCGATAGCCTGATCCTCAAACTCGGTTTGGTTAGGGATCATATTCCGCCGTTTTGCGTCCAGCTGTGCCTTGTTGTACTTCTGGAGCATTCCTTTGAAACTCTTGAAGCCTACCGCTTTGGCATTCTCTTCCATCTTCACCTTGGCAATTTCATACAGGAAAGGTGTCTTATGTAGCTCGTAAAGCTTTTCATAAGGCTCTGGAGTGCAGAAATCAGCCGCAGAATAATCGTAGTCCGGAATGATACTCAGCTCCGCTGCATTGGGGGATATTTCGTTGTTTTCGTCCTTTGGCAGGAGCATTCAATCACATCCTTACTCCGGCAGACTGTCTCCGTTCAGTTCATTGGTCAGATCACTTGCGATCTTCTCCGTTTCAAACCAGTCTGCGATTTTACTTTCGCCCTGTTTAATGGCATTGTAGATACCGATAAATTGCACAAAATCATCGGCATTCATTGTTTCGATTTTCTTCTTGAGCCGCTTTTCAATCTGATCCTGGGTAACACCCATCTTGGCAAACTTGACAACCATATTTTTCACACGGTCGATCAGCGGAGTGTCATTCTCACCGGCAAGGGTTTTCTTGCACTCAGTGATAGCGTCTTCAACGAACCAGGAAGGCAGGATCGCGAGGATCCGGGAGCGCAGACGGCGGGTTGCCATATTGGCATTGTTCTCGTAAATATCCCGCTGACTGGTTAAGGTGACCATTTTCCTGCCCTGTTCGCGCTGATGGGGGTTGGTGAAGTTCTGCACACTCTGGGCGTTTGTCTCCAAATCCCAGGCATATGCCTGCATTTCACTCTTGCCATCGTCCTGGGACAGCTCCTTAATGCCGTAATCGATGTTACCCCAGCACCGGGCCAGCTCCTCTGCAAAACGGATTGTAGGACCCTCTACGGTTTGTCCACCACGGGGGAAACTGTAAAAGGCTTTCGCAGCCATTGTGAGACGCTGGCAAGCTTCCATTGCCTTGGCGTATGCGGCAATCTCATTCCGGGGGAATTTCTTGGCAATCACCAGTTTGCCTTGTGCTTCTGCAATCGCTCTGCTTGCTTCAATGGCAACGGTGCCTTGGTTGATGTTGTCCAACTGCGCCATAACACCGGCGCCGGGCATATTGGGCATCGCGGGATGGGTGCTTGTGGATGTATATTCCATAATTTCTTCAGCCATAGTGTAATCTCCTTATGTAACATCTTTGGCCAGCCAAGCGGGCAGGGCCAGTGTGTTGATTTGATTATTCTTTCCGAGGTAGCCATACCAGTTTCCGGAGAGTTTGCAATCGTGATAAATGCCAATGCATTCCCGGAAAATCTTGTGTCCCCGCTGTAACAGCAGATCATCCGCTTGAAGGATATTTACTGCATAAGGTGGTGTTTTCTCCACCACGATGAATACAAACAGGGGCTTTTGCTGGATATTCTTGTATACGCCTTCGGAGTACATTGCGGCCTGGAAATCGTAACCGTATTTGATGGCATCCCGGATAAAAGTCTCCGTGTTAGCATCTGTGGTAGACTTCACATCTACAATGATCGGTTGGCTATACAGGGTGTTCAGGCAATCGGTGCGGCATTTGCATTCCTCACCGGTCAGGTCGTCCATCCAAAAGAAAGAGGTCTCTTTCCGGCCGTTCAGCAGCTTCTGGGCAAGCGGAACAGATGCAAGGGATTCGCACATTTCCTTTGCCTGTGCGTACATTTCTGCAGGGATAACGGTTTTTCCCTCTGCCTGATCCAGAAAACTTGCCCAAGCTTGCTTACCCTCGTTAGTGCGCCGATTAATTTCCGGTGCAACCACATATTCATCAGAGAAGATGTCTGGCTCCAGCGCCATTTTGTGGAAAACTTGACCAAAAAGAAGTGCAGGGGTAGGGTTCGATGGATGGTCTTTGAAAAATTTGAACTTTTCAGGACTGTCGTAGATCCGCCACAGTTCGGACCTGCTGACAGCTGGATGAGTGCGATACTCACTTTCCGTCATATGAATTTTCCTCCAATTCTTTGAGATAATCTCCTGCGGTAATCCTGCGAACATCAAGCGCATCTGCCAGATCGTCAATGGTGTATCCATCGCGAATACGCGCTTTTAAGCATGTCCCACACAGAGCATTACCATTATCGATATATATCAGGTGTACACCTGACATCTCTAATCCACAATCCGCACATCGAATCGTTTTATAAGGCCTTGGATAACCGCTGCGGATCGTGTGAGCAATTTCGGGGTGATCAGGAATCTCCAGGTGCCGTGCCATCGCTGACCTCCTGGTTTTCCTCTTTCTCCCACACAACATCCAATATCTTATCGGGTGTATACAGGGTGGTAGATCCTTCAATAATGGGATACTTATCGCCGTTCAGGTCAAACCATGCACGGTTTATAACGGTAAACAATACTCCATCGTGGAGAATAAGGTAGCCTTCGTGTGCTGTGCTTGTAGGCACAACAAAGGTGCGGGTTTCGCCTTCGTCATTCTGCGTCAACAGAATGTCTACATATTTGCTTTCGGACATTTGACATTTCCTCCTAAATTTGTTATCTTAGGAGCGTAGGGATGCTCCTATGCGCCGCCTTTCCGGACTGCTACTCTGGAGGGCGGCATTTTTATTTGTAAATTGTTTCAAGCTTACGGATGATAGCTCCACCGTAGGCATTTTCCGTCAGCTTGATAAAGTCTGCCACGGTAGTCTCACCATCCAGAGTCAACCCTCTGTCCTTCACAAAGGCGTTTCTGCCAGCCATACAAGAACCGGTCAACCGATGATGCCAGTCGAACAGATCCTGATTGGGATACAGTTTGTCCTTGTCCGGATGGGTCTTGATGAATTCAGCGATCCGCTCCTCTTCCGGCATATCATCGAACATCTTATCCGTCAGGGCTGCCATGGCCTTGTGCAGATCATCGCCGTGGGCAAACACAGTGTTGCCATTTGCATTGCCCTTGACCACACAGCAAGGTGTCATTGTCAGATCAGACTGCAGAATGAACCCCTTGGCGACATTGTTATGTACCGATGTGATAATAGTGGGTACACTGTCAATCAGGTATACCGTTTTTCCATTGATCTCAAAGAGTCCACCGTCGCCGTAGCCGTCGCCGT
>JAZOBY010000030.1:0-3332 GCA_045596215.1 Faecousia sp. | reverse complement strand
CCTCAAAATATGTTACTTCAAAAAGGTCTTGTAATCCTCCAGGTTCTTCCGCAAAAGGGCCGGGGTATTCAACCCATAGGGGCACTTTTTGATACAGGCGCCGCAATGGAGGCAATCCTCGATCTTGGCCATGTTGGCCTGCCAGGTTTCGGAGAGCCAGTTGGTGGTGGGAGCCCGGCGAAGCATCAGGGACATCCGGGCACAGTTGTTGATCTGGATCCCCACGGGACAGGGCATGCAATAGCCACAGCCCCGGCAGAAATCCCCCGACAGCTCCTTCCGGTCGTGTTCGATCAGCTCCTCAATTTCCCCGGAAACGGTGGGTTCGGCTTCCTGGAAGGCCAGGAACTCCTCCAGCTCCTCCATTTTCTGGATGCCCCAGATGGGCAGGACGCTGGGGAATTTTGCCAGGTAGGCATAGGCCGCATCGGCCCGGTTGATAAGCCCCCCGGACAGGGCCTTCATGGCGATAAAGCCCATGCCCGCCGCCTCACATTTTTCGATCAATTCCTCCTCTTTTTCCCCCGAAAGGTAACAGAAGGGGAACTGCAAAGTCTCGTAAAGCCCCGAATCGATGGCTTCGTGGGCCACGTTGAGCCGGTGGTTGGTGAAGCCGATCTTCTTGATCTTCCCCTGGGCCTTGGCCTCCAGAGCCGCCTCGTAAAGGCCGGTGCCGTCCCCGGGCTTGGGGCAGAAGGGGGTGTTGTGGAACTGATAGATATCGACGTAGTCGGTTTTCAGCATTTCCAGGGAGGTGGCAAGATCCTGCCAAAAGGCCTCCACCGTGGTAGCCTGGGTCTTGGTGGCGATGATGATGTGGGCCCGCACGTCGGCAAGAGCCAATCCAATCTTTTTTTCGCTGTCGGTGTAGGCTCTGGCGGTGTCAAAATAGCGGATGCCCCCCTCGTAGGCCCGCCGAAGGATTTGAACCCCGTCCTCCACCGATGCCCGCTGCACCGGCAGGGCTCCGAAGCCGTTTTTGTTCACCGTAATGCCGGTGTTACCCAAAGTCACGTAAGTCATAATGCACACTCCTTTTTTCTTTTATTATAGCATAAACCCATGGACAATGGAAGGTGGAAAATGGACAATTGAAAGTTACGGAGAATGCGGGCTGTGGCGGAGGGGAATCGTAGGGGTGGCGTTGCGTAAGCAACGACGGGGTCGTCCCCGAAGGGGACAAACGGCCAGCCCTCGACGGCCCTTCGTAGGGGCCGGGTTTCCCGTCCCGCCGTTCGCACCAACCGTGCGCCGGTCCTTGCCTCTCCCTTGTCAGTAGGGGCCGGCGCCCACTGTCAAGAGCAAGATTGTAAACAGTTGTGCAAGAGGATGGTATACACATTTTATGTTCAGTTGTAATGCTTTTGGAAGCCGAACGGAGCGTAGCGAAGAGAGGCTTCCAAAAGTGGCGCGCAACTCACGGCAGTCGCGAAATACGACGATTGATCAGTTGTTCTGTCCAAAGATCAATCTCTGCTATTTTGTAATTGCGGTAGCAAAGCCACGCACACGTTCCTTCAGATGGGCGTAGTTCAAGCTCTGCTCCGACCATTGTCTCACTAAGGTAAAACTCTTTACTGTCAAATCTTAAATATCCTTTGTAATTGACCTTCAAAATACGGTGCATTCCGCTGTATTCATACGGCTTTATCTTGTCGGGATATTTTCTTTTGCTCGGCCTGTAAACCTCCGCAGGACAATGCATATCAATTCCTTCATGAGGTCTGACCTCATTGTACTTGATGCGCCATTCCTTTAGGTGTCTGTCTGCGTCAGCAAGGTCGATAAAGGCATTGCGTTTCAGCAATTCATTCTTCATCGTTCGGTGAAACCGTTCTATCTTACCCTGTGTCTGGGGGTGAAAAGGCCTTCCGTGAATCGGAAGCACATCGAGATCCATAAGCCACCGTTCAAATTGTGTATAGCCCCCCTTAAATCCTGCAAATTGACCGCCGTTATCGGACAGAATAGCCTTTGGTAGTCCGTATTCTTTAAATGTCTGCTCCATGCTGTGCGTTACTCCGAGCGTATTGTTTTTGGGATATATGCCAAGACAGTACCGAGAGCAGTCGTCAATAATGTCAAGCGGAAAGCAGCGTGTGCCGTCAAGCAGTGGAAAATCCCCCTTGAAATCGATTTGCCACAGTTCGTTGCAATGTTCTCTTTGAAATCGCAGAAATTCTTTCCGCTTTTGCGACTCGGTTTCGCTAATGCAACCATTTCTTTGCAAAATGTTATTTGCTGTTCGAATACAGGGCAGATCGGTGTAACCATTGTTTTCCAGCACTTTTAGTATTGTCTTTGCTCCCCATTCTGGGTTTTCGGACCGGATTCGCAAAATTGCTTCTTCAATCTCGGCAGAGGTTCTGCCGGGAACGTGCAACGGTGTATGACTTCGATCTGACATAGTACAAGATTGATTGTTTCGTTCTACCCATTTGTAGCCGGTCCTTCGGCTTATACCAAACTCTCGGCAAAGCGAACTGAAGTTTCTTGTATTCTTTGCTGCTTCTACAAATTCTTTTCTTAATTCTTCCACAGTTTTGTCCTTCCAAGGCATTCCAACAACCTCCTCTTCGGTTATTTTCTTGCCTTTCATTATATCACAAAACTGTATACCATCCTCTTGCACTACCTGTATACTATCTTACTACACTGTACAGCCCACATCGGCCCGCCGACGCACCGCAGGTGCGGCGGATCTTGGAGAGGGTTTGTACGATTTTGCAATCCCATTCCCCGTGCCGTAAACGGTCCGGGGCGGGCCGACATGCTCCGCTCCGACGGCCGATCGCATATGACCTTTTTTCGGACCCCACCGGCCCGAAAATTTCCCTCACGGGAAACCAGGTCATTATGCCCTACCCCACTTTCCATTTTCAACTTACCACCCACAAGGTGTAAAACAAATGGGCGGCTCCGAAGAGCCGCCCTTCCAACATTTTCAATTGTCCATTTCCCATTGTCAGTCGTTCCTGATTTTCACCACGCAACCGGTGTTGCGGGGCAGGGTGACCGTGAAACCGGTGTCGGAAGCGGTCATCTTGCCGCCCTTGTAGTCGTAATGCGCTTCGGCCTGCCAGCCATCCAGGGTGACGCAGGCGGTGTTTTCCGTCGGGGCGTAGTTCATCAGGCACAGGAGCCGGGTGTTGTCGTCCACAATGTGCTCGGTGACCGCCAAATCGGCCCTGTCGCTTTTTGCCACCTTTTCGGGGGAGGGGAGCTTCATGGCGTCGTAGAAGGCCCAAAGAGGCTGGTTGACAGCCATACCCGGCTTGGAGGCGGCCATCAGCTCGATGGGGAAGGCGGCGAAGCAAATCTGCCCCTTGCCA
>JAZOBY010000029.1:0-19692 GCA_045596215.1 Faecousia sp. | reverse complement strand
CTGCTTTTTGCGAAAAGGATTATCTGGATGCTTTGCACTTTACCCCATTTTGCTATCGCTTACAGATCCCCCAAGGTGTCTTAGGGCCCTGTGCGTCCCGTATCAGAAATTTGATTTCGTCCTTTGCACGGACGGACTTTGTATTGCAATTCAAAAAACACAATGCCAAACTATGATCACACAGTACGCCCTTATTCTCAATACACGAATGACAAATTTTCAAAATTTGGAGAATGCCATCAGCATATCATTTTCGTGCCGGGGCAGGTATTGTGTTTAAGAAAGATACAAAAGTGATCTGCTCCCCATGCCACTTTTTATACGATATTTGTATTTGGGAAGTATTCCTTCACAAAATCCACTTCGTCTACTTGGAAGGATTGTCCGTTCAGGTGTGCCAAAGCACCTGCGTCCGTGGTAAACGCAAAGGTCAGCTTGTACGAATACAGTGCCTGATAATTCCGGTCAAAGCGTTTGTCCAGTTTGCCGTACTTTCCGTCTCCCAGCAGCGGATGCCCGGCGTGGGCAAATTGGGCACGGATCTGATGGGTACGACCGGTAATCAGCTCACATTCCACCAAAGAAAGGCCGTTTTGCGAAGCCAGCACCCGGTAATTGGTCTGGCAGGTCTTGGCACCCGGTTGGGGTTTGTCGCTGACAAATACCCGGTTCTGCTTGGCATCTTTGAAAAGGTACCCTTTCAGGCTTCCCTTTTGTACCTTGGGCGTGCCCTCCACGATGGCCAAATACCACTTGTCCAGCTCTCGATCCTTGATCTTTTGATTCATGACCCGCAACGCTTCCGCCGTCTTCGCCGCGATGACAATACCGCCGGTGTTGCGGTCGATGCGGTTGCACAATGCCGGGGTAAAGGAGTTTTCCTCTCTGGGCCGCCACTCCCGTTTTTGATACAGGTAGGACTGGATATGGTCGATCAACGTCCGTCCGTATTCTGCACCGTCATGGGGGTGCACCGCAATGCCGGGGCGTTTGTCCACCAGCAGGATCTGATCATCTTCGTAAACGATGTTAAGCTTCGGTGCGGCCACTGTCAGATAGGCATTGTCCTCTCTGGGCTTGTCAAAAAACTCATCGTTGATATAAAGTTGCAGGACATCCCCGGCTTGCAGACGGGTGTCCCGCTGGACGCGTGCTCCGTTGCATTTGATCCGTTTTAACCGGATGTATTTTTGTGCCAGCGAGGCAGGCAATAACGGCACCGATTTGGCAAGAAAACGGTCCAGCCGCTGGCCGGCATCATTGGCACCTATGGTCAGTTCTTTCATACCTGTTTTCCTGTCTGTGCCGCAAAATGGGTGTTCATTTGCTCCGTAAATTCCAGTGCCGCGTTGTAGCCCATCTTCCGTTGACGGTTGTTCATAGCCGCCACTTCCAGAATCAGTGCCAGGTTACGGCCGGGGGTGATGGGGATGGTGTTCATGGGGATCTTCACGCCCATAATCTCCATATGCTGTTCTTCCAGGCCCAGGCGGTCATAGACTTCCTGGGTTTTCCATGGCACGATGTTTACCACCAGATTGATCTCATTTTCCGCTTTGACCGCACCCATACCGAACAGTTTTGCCACGTTAATAATGCCGATGCCACGCAGTTCGATATAATTTCGGATCAAGGTCGGTGCAGCACCCACCAAAGAGTTTTCTGCAACCTTGCGGATCTCCACCGCATCATCCGCAATCAGCCGGTGGCCACGCTTCAAAAGCTCCACAGCCGCTTCGCTCTTGCCGATGCCGCTGTCGCCGATGAGGAGCAAGCCCTCACCGTAGACTTCCACCAAAACACCGTGACGGGTGATTCGGGGGGCCAATGCAGTACGCAAGAAGTTGATAATACCGGAAACCACAGTACTGGTGGCCCTCTTGGAGCGTAACACTGTCACATTATGCTTTTTCGCCATTTCCAGGCAGATGGGTGCGGGCTCAAATCCGCGAGCCAACAGCAATGCGGGGATTTTATAGGAAAACAGCCGGTCATAGGTGGATGCCTGCTCAGCCGGGGTCATTTTTTCCAGATAGCTCATTTCCACATTACCCATAACTTGCAGACGTATGGGTTCAAAGTGGTCAAAGTAGCCGGCCAATTGGAGTCCGGGACGGGCAACGTCTTCCACCGTCAACTGTACGGATTCAAAATCCGTGGAGCGATATGCCACATCCAGATGAAATTCCTCTACCAGCTGTGTCAGCGGTACGCAATGTTTTTCGTTCATCGGCGTATTCCCCTTTCTTTCGTTTGAGATCATTATACTTGGAAAAGCCAAGAATAGCAACTAAAATTTAAAAAGCCTCCCACCAAAGTGGGAGGCAAAATGATTGAAATGAACAATTAGGCCTTACCGGCACAACCCAGAACGTTCACCAGCTTGTGGCGGACGATTTCCTTGATGTTGGCACGGGCGGGCTTCAGGTACTCACGGGGGTCAAACTTGCTGGGCTGCTCGTTGAAGAACTGACGGATGGTGCCGGTCATAGCAAGACGCAGGTCGGAGTCGATGTTGATCTTGCAGACGGACAGAGCCGCAGCCTTACGCAGCTGCTCCTCGGGCACACCGATGGCATTGGGCATCTTGCCGCCGTTGGCGTTGACCATTGCCACGTACTCCTGAGGAACGGAGGAAGAACCGTGCAGAACGATGGGGAAACCGGGCAGACGCTTGGTGACTTCTTCCAGTACGTCGAAACGCAGTGCGGGAGGAACCAGGATGCCCTGCTCATTCAGGGTGCACTGCTCGGGAGTGAACTTGTAAGCACCGTGGGAAGTGCCGATGGCGATAGCCAGGGAGTCACAACCGGTACGGGTCACGAACTCTTCCACTTCCTCGGGGCGGGTGTAGGAAGCAGCCTCAGCGGACACGTTCACTTCGTCCTCGATGCCGGCCAGGGAGCCCAGCTCAGCCTCAACCACAACACCGTGGTCATGGGCATACTCAACCACCTTACGGGTGATCTCGATGTTCTCCTCGAAGGACTTGGAGGAAGCGTCGATCATAACGGAAGTAAAGCCGCCGTCGATGCAGGACTTACAAGTCTCGAAGCTGTCACCGTGGTCCAGGTGCAGAGCGATGGGAATCTCGGGGCATTCAATCACAGCAGCCTCAACCAGCTTAACCAGGTAAGTATGGTTGGCGTAGGCACGTGCACCCTTGGAAACCTGCAGAATCACGGGAGCCTTTTCTTCCTTGCAAGCCTCAGTGATCGCCTGAACGATTTCCATGTTGTTGACGTTGAAAGCACCGATGGCATAGCCGCCGTCATAAGCCTTCTTAAACATCTCAGTTGTTGTTACAAGAGCCATTGGAATCAATCCTTTCATATTTCGCGGATGCCCGCATTTTATAGAACCCATTATAACATACATTTTTCTTTTTTCAACAAAAATATTAAAAAACAGAATTAACTATTTACCTTTCCTTATAAATGCAGTATAATAGTCGATGGATTTATTTATTCTGATCAACGATAAGGAGTGTTTTAACATGAAAGTATCCCCTCTTCAGCTGGCCAGATACCAGTACCAGCCCAAACTGCCGGGCATGTTGAAAAACGGCATTGCTGAAATCTGTGTCAAAAACGGCGACCCCACTGAGAGCGTGGCGGACCAGGAGAAGATCAAGGCCCTGTTCCCCAATACCTACGGCAAAAACGAAATTACCTTCCAGAAGGGTACCAACACCTCCGCTGCCAAGAAACAGGTGGTGGGCGTGATTCTTTCCGGCGGTCAGGCCCCCGGCGGCCACAATGTTGTCTGCGGTCTGTATGATGCACTGAAGGCAACGGACAAGGACAATGTCCTGTACGGCTCCAAGGGCGGTCCCAGCGGTCTGCTGGAAGACAGCTATGTGATTTTTGACGACGAATATATCAACCAGTTCCGCAATACCGGCGGCTTTGACATCATCGGCTCCGGCCGCACCAAGCTGGAGACTGAGGAGCAGTTTGCTGTGGTTGCCGAGGTCTGCAAGAAGCACGGCATCACCGCCATCGTTATCATCGGCGGCGACGATTCCAACACCAACGCCGCAGTTCTGGCTGAATATTTCGCTGCCCATAACACCGGCGTGCAGGTCATTGGCTGTCCCAAGACCATTGACGGTGACTTGAAGAACGAGGATATCGAGTGTTCCTTCGGCTTCGACACCGCCACCAAGACTTACAGCGAGATGATCGGCAACATTCAGCGTGATGCCAACTCCGCTAAGAAGTACTGGCACTTCGTCAAGGTCATGGGTCGCTCCGCTTCCCATGTCGCGTTGGAAGCCGCTTTGCAGACACAGCCCAACATCTGTCTTATTGGCGAGGAAGTGGCCGCCAAGAAGATGTCTCTGGCTCAGATCACCGATTATATTGCCGATTCCGTGGCCGCCCGGGCCGCCAAGGGCTGGAACTTCGGCGTTGCCATCATCCCCGAGGGTATCGTGGAATTTGTCCCCGAGTTCTCCGTGCTGATCGCTGAGGTCAACGAGCTGCTGGCAGGCGAAAAGGCTGATGCCTTCAATGCCCTGCCCTCCTGGGATGATAAGTACACTTTCATCAAGGCCGGTTTGACCGAAGCCTCTATGGCTGTTTTCGCCATTCTGCCCCAGTCCATCCAGCAGCAGCTGTTCCTGGAGCGTGATCCGCACGGCAACGTTCAGGTATCTCTCATCGAGTCTGAAAAGCTGTTCTCTGCCATGGTCAAGGAAAACCTGGCCGCCCGTAAGGCTGCCGGTACCTATAACGGCAAGTTCTCCGCTCTGCACCACTTCCTGGGTTATGAAGGCCGCTGTGCTTTCCCCTCCAACTTCGATGCTGACTACTGCTACTCCCTGGGCTACAACGCCTTTATGCTGATCCAGTACGGCTTCAACGGCTATCTTTCCAAGGTCTCCAACCTGAGCAAGCCCGCCGAGGAATGGGTCGCCGGTGGTATGCCCATCACCAAGATGATGAACATGGAGCGTCGCCACGGCCACGACAAGCCGGTTATCCGCAAGGCTCTGGTGGAGTTGGACGGCAAACCCTTCCAATTCTTCGCGGCCAACCGTGAAAAGTGGGCTGTAGAGACCTGCTATGTCTACCCCGGTGCCATTCAGTATTTCGGACCCAGCGAGGTCTGTGACCTGACTACTCGTACTCTGGCTTTGGAAAAGGCGTAAAGGAGTTGCCGAGAACAAATAATAACAATGAAACGCAGACAGCTTGCAAAGCTTGCAAAGCTGCCTGCGTTTATTTTTTACATTTATACGGAGCAGATACATTGGTCAGGCCAAGAATGTAATCAGTAGATGTTTTATACAGCTTGGCCAATTTAATTAACACATCTGTCGGTATATCACGATAACCGCGTTCATAACGGCTATATTGCGGTTGTTTCATGTTTAGATAGTCTGCGATTTGTTGTTGTGAAAAATCATGATCTTCTCTCAAATCTTTCAGCCGAGGATAATAATTATTATCCATAAATACACCAACTCTCATAACCAAATGGTATTGACATAGTATCATAGTTTGTGTATAATATCGTTATTCTATAACCATTTGGTTTTAGAGTGTAAATGAAACAGAAAGAAGGCTTCTAGAATGTTTAATTGGATCGGTTCAAAAATTAAAGGATTCACAAAGTTTATTTGCTGGGTAGGGATTATCGGAAGCATACTTCTCGGCATTTCAGTGGGATCTGCGTCTTCTGTGGCAGGTTTCCTTATTGCACTAATCGGCTCGCTACTTTCATGGATCAGCAGTTTTGTCCTCTATGGTTTTGGTGAGCTTATTGATTCTGTAATGCAAATAAATGATTTATTAAACCGCACAGACGGAATTGGAGTAAAGAAAGAAATACCCAGTGTTTGGTACTGTACCAGTTGTGGTCAGCAAAACACAAATATTAGTTCGCAGTGCAAAAAATGCGGAAAGTACAGAGAATAATCTAGTCATCTACATTCATTTGAATACAGGAGATCTAGTTATGAAAAGAATTGTCACCATCGCCATCCTTATCAGTATTCTTCTATGTGCATGTTCCTCAAAATCAAGCAAGGATTCAGATTCCTCGTTTTCCTTAAAGGACCTTTTGGGCAATAATGAGGGAACCTCTATTGGTTTAGGAGGAGTTCCAGAATCTGTTATTATGAGAAATATTTCCGTCTCAGATGAGGCCACCTACGAAATCATCCATGATTATGATCTAACATCTCATATTGATGATGCCCAAGTGCTCGTAAATTACCAAGGAAAGTTTGGCACACGAACCATTACTTATGCCTATTCCTATCAATACGATAAAAGTGCTGACCTATGGTCTCTCATTGGCAATAATAACGGTCTGCAAAGCGACAAAACTAACTTGGACGAACAGGCATATCTGGACACCAGAGATTTTACCGGGGATTTTAATTTGTACGATTCCGGTACATTTGATATCACCATTGAGGCAATTGACCTCACCAATCGAACCATCAAGGTAAACTATTTATTGATATTTGATAACAACCAGGTGACATCCGGCAATGACACTTTCGAAATTTATGAAAATGACAGTGGCCTAATTTATTTTTCTATTCCATATCACCTATCATGGTATTGGGAAAGTTCTCAATGGTTTATATTGAATATCGTAAACGGTATCAGTGCAACTTTTGAAACCTAAAAACGGAAACATCCGTTAATTTATCATATATTTCCACATTTTTATCAAATTCCATGATATTCGTAAGTTGATACGAACAAGAGCGCTGCTTTTTGCAGCGCTCTTTTAT
The DNA here is from genome assembly GCA_045596215.1 of Faecousia sp. Taxonomy (GTDB): domain Bacteria; phylum Bacillota; class Clostridia; order Oscillospirales; family Oscillospiraceae; genus Faecousia. The sequence continues at coordinate 12,938 of JAZOBY010000029.1, read as the reverse complement.
TATTCGTCAGGGTACAGTCGTTCAATGGCAGCTTGGGCGGCGGCTTGCTCCGCACGCTTTTTGCTGCTGCCAACGCCAAATCCTACGGTTTCGCCATTGATGGTCAATTCCACCCGGAACTGCTTGTCGTGATCCGGGCCGCTCTCCCCTACCAAACGGTAGGCAATCACCTGGTTCTTCTTTTGCTGCACCAGTTCCTGCAAGGCGGTCTTGTAGTCCGTATTGTGCAGCTTGGTCACCGGTACATTCACCAGAATGAATTTTTGGACAAACTGCACCGCCGCGTCCATACCGCCATCCAGGTAACAGGCGGCAAGCACCGACTCCACCGCATCTGCCAGAATGGAATCCCGATTCCGGCCACCGCCGGACTCTTCACCCTTACCAAGCATCAGATGCCGACCAAGATCCAGTCGGTTTGCAACCTTCGCTAAGGTCTTTTCGCAGACCATATCTGCACGCATCCGGGTCAGCTCGCCTTCCAGACGATCCGGAAATGTGCGGTACAAATGCTCTGCCACCAACATTCCCAGCACCGAGTCACCCAAAAATTCCAGCCGTTCGTTGCTTTTCAGACTATCGTGCCAGCGTTCGTTGGCATAGGACGAATGAGACAGGGCGTTTTGAAGCAAGGTGATGTTCCGGAACTGATAGCCGATGGCTTTTTCCAGCTCGTTAATCATTGCTGATCTCCTTTAATGCGGCCAGGCCTGCTTCCAATTGCTCAGAAATATTCCGGCTTGCCGCCTCCTCTGCCTGACGCACCGCATTGCGGAAAGCGATCTGATCCGACGATCCGTGGGCCTTGATGACAGGCTTTTGGATGCCCAGGAACTGGGTTCCGCCAATTTCACGATAGTCAAGCAGTTTCTTGAATGTCTTAATATCCTTCATCACCAGTGCGGCAGACAGTTTGCTAACCAGGTTCTTCTTGAACATTTTGGATACCAGGCTGCCCATAAACATAGCTGTACCCTCGATGGATTTCAGCAGAACATTGCCGGCAAAGCCATCGCAGACCACCACATCCACCGCACCCAGCGGCACATCCCGGGCTTCTACATTGCCCACGAAGTTAATAAGGCCCTTTTCGGATGCCTGTTGCAGAAGACTGTAAGCCTCTTTCTGCAAGGGTGTTCCTTTGGTGTCCTCTGTGCCGATGTTCAGCAGACCCACCTTGGGGTTTTCCACACCGTAGGTAGCCTTGGCATGGAGCGAACCCACCAAACCAAATTGAAGCAAAAACTCCGGTGTGCACTCTGCGTTGGCACCGCAGTCCAAAATCACGGTCTTACCACCGGTCTTATTGGGCATGGCGGGGCCCATAGCCGCCCGGCGGATACCCTTGACCCGCTTGACAATCAAAGTAGCTCCGGTGAGCAACGCGCCGGTACTGCCGGCAGAAATAAATGCGTCACCCTGTCCGTCAGCGAGCATTTTCAGACCCACCACCATGGAAGAATTGGGCTTTTTACGGATCACATTGGCAGGATCGTCGTGCATATCCACCACATCCTCGGCATTTGCGATCTCCAAGCCTTCCGGAAGGGTGTCAATACCGTTTTGCTTCATCACGTTCAGTATTTCTTCCCCACGGCCCACCAAAGTAATCTGGCTTCCGTAGGTTCTTACAGCCTCGATGGCACCCAACACCGGAGCAATCGGAGCGTGGTCACCGCCCATGGCGTCAATAATGATCTTCATATCCGCACCTCTTTCTTTATATCCCGGCGGTAATCATTTCGTCAATAATCGCCAGGGAACGGTTGGCAATGGCAAGATTTTTCTCTGCCTTTTTACGGACTCTCTGCTCCAAGGGAGCAATGATGCTGAAATTGATGTTCATCGGTTGGAAACTGACAACCGATTCATCGCTGATGTAATGCCCCAACGCACCGATGGCGGTGGTTTTGGGGAACACAGGCACATCCTTGCCCTGCACCTTTGCCGCCATGGCAACCGCCGCCAGGAAACCGGAGGCTGTGGATTCCACATAGCCTTCCACGCCGGTCATCTGCCCGGCGAAGGCCACCATGGGATTCCGCCGGTCGGCATAGTAGCAGTCCAACAGCTTGGGGGATTGCAGGAATGTATTGCGGTGCATCACGCCGTAGCGGACAAATTCCGCATTGGCCAGGGCCGGGATCATGGAAAATACCCGTTTCTGCTCACCAAATTTCAAATGGGTCTGGAAACCCACCAGGTTGAAAATACTTCCCTCGCTGTTATCCTGCCGCAACTGAACAACCGCATAAGGTTCTTTGCCGGTGTTTGGATCGGTCAAGCCCACAGGCTTCAAGGGGCCGTAACGCAGCGTATCAAAGCCCCGGCGGGCCATGACTTCCACGGGCATACAGCCCTCAAAAACATTTTTATCCTCAAAACCGTGGACTTCCGCTTCTTCTGCCGCCACCAGTTCCGTGACAAAGGCTTCATATTCCGCCTTATCCATGGCACAGTTTACATAATCCGGAGTTCCCCGGTCGTAACGGCTCTGCCACCAGGCCTTGGTCATGTCGATGGACTCCGCTGTGACCAGCGGTGCTGCCGCATCGAAAAAGTGCAGATAATCCTGTCCGAAATATGCACCAATGGCATTGCTCATGGCATCGGAGGTCAACGGGCCGGTGGCTATGATCACAGGGCCTTCTGGCACCCCCGTCACTTCTTCGTCGATAACGGTGATATTGGGATGATTCCGGATCTTCTCCGTCACCATTTTCGCAAATCCGCCCCGATCCACCGCCAGGCATCCCCCGGCTTCTACCCGGGTAGCCTCTGCACAAGCCATGATCAGGCTGTCCAGACGGCGCAGCTCTTCTTTGAGAAGACCTACTGCATTTTCCAGTCGGTCACCCCGGAAAGAATTGGAGCAAACCAGTTCCGCAAAATCCCCACTATGGTGGGCAGGAGACATCTTATGGGGCTTCATTTCGTAGAGTTCTACCTGAATCCCCCGCTGGCCCAGTTGCCAAGCCGCTTCGCAGCCAGCCAGACCCGCACCAATGACTTTCACTACGCTCATTTGCCTGCCTCTTTCTTTTTTGTGGTTTTCTTGGCGGTCTTCTTCGTCTTCTTTTCGCCCGACTCCTTGGAATCCGCATTTTTATAGTAGCCACGCTTATCTTCCGGCAGGAAATGCTCGCATTTTTCGTTGATGCAGAACGGCTTCATCCGGCCACGGCCGGACTTTTTGAACAGAGTCTGTCCGCATCCCGGGCAATCCTGATCCGTGGGTACGTCCCAGCTCATAAAGCCACATTCTGCACCCTTTTCACAGGCGTAATAGGGATAACCCTTCTTTGATTTACGCTTCAAAATCGTGCCGCCGCATACAGGGCAACGGCCGGGCATTTTCTCCACAATGGGCTTGGTGTTCTTGCACTCCGGCCAGCCAGGGCAGGCCAAGAATTTTCCAAAACGGCCTGTCTTGATGACCATTTTTTTGCCGCAAACCTCGCAGATCTCCTCGGTCTCCTCTTCCGGCACTTTCAGCCGGGTACCTTCCAGTGCAGCTTCCGCATCTGTCAGTTCCTGACGGAATCCCTGGTAGAATTCCCCCAGAACTTCTTTCCATTTCCGGTTGCCGGTCTCCACATCGTCCAGTTTGTTTTCCATATTGGCGGTGAATTCCACGTCCACAATGTCGTTAAAGCGGTCCATCATCAAGCCGTTGACTACCTCGCCCAAGGGAGTGGGCATCAGCCGCTTGTCTGTTTTCAGCACATATTCCCGATCCTGGATGATGGACACCGTGGCCGCATAGGTAGACGGACGGCCTACGCCCTTTTCTTCCATGGCCTTGATCAGGGTGGCTTCTGTATACCGGGCCGGGGGCTGGGTGAAATGCTGTTCTTTCTCGATCTTCACAGCATCCGCCGTATCTCCCTCTTGCAGATCCGGCAAGGGAGAGCCGACAGCTTCCGCCTCATCGTCCCGTCCTTCTTCGTAGACAGCCACAAATCCGGCAAATTTCATACTCTGATGGGTACTGCGGAACACATGTCCGGCACATTCGGTATCGATGGCCACGGTATCATACACCGCATTGGCCATCTGAGAGGCCAAAAAGCGGCTCCAAATCAATTTATAGAGCTTGTACTGTTCCTTGGTCAGGCTGCTTTGAATTCGCTCCGGGTCCAGTTCCACATGGGTGGGCCGGATGGCTTCGTGGGCATCCTGGGCACCGGACTTGGTCTTGAATACATGGAAATGGCCATAATAGTACTCTTTTCCGTAGCGGTGCTTGATAAAATCCGCCGCGGCAGCCATGGCCTCATCAGAAAGACGCAGAGAGTCGGTACGCATATAGGTAATCAAGCCGGTGGTACCCTCTCCTTCCACGTCCACGCCTTCATACAGCTGCTGGGCGATGGCCATGGTGCGTTTTGGGGTCATGTTCAGCTTCCGGGACGCTTCCTGCTGCAAGGTAGAAGTGGTAAACGGAGGTGCGGCACTACGCTTCTTCTGGGCACGCTTCACGTTGGTCACCGTGAAGATCTTGCCGGTGATGTCGTCAATGACGGCCTGCACCTGCTGCTCGTTTTCCAGTTCTTTCTTTTTTGCACCACCGAAATAATGGGCAACAAAGGAACCGGGTTTTCCGATGCGGTTAAGCGTCACGTCCAAAGACCAATACTCCTTAGGGATAAAGGCCCGGATTTCATTTTCCCGGTCCACAACCAAACGGGTGGCAACACTCTGCACACGACCGGCGGACAGGCCCCGACGCACTTTCTTCCACAGCAACGGAGACAGCTGATAACCCACGATACGGTCCAGAATCCGGCGAGCCTGCTGGGCGTCCACCAAATCGTAGTCGATATCCCGAGGGGCGGCGATGGACTCCTTTACCACCTTCTGGGTGATTTCGTTAAAGGTTACACGGCGGGCCTTGTCATCCGGCAGTCCCAACAGTTCTTTCAAGTGCCAGGAGATGGCTTCGCCCTCCCGGTCCGGGTCCGTTGCCAGATAAACAGTATCCGCTTGGGATGCCGCTTTTTTCAGTTCCTTGATTAATTCTTCCTTGCCGGATACCGGCAGGTATTTCGGCGTAAAGTCGTGTTCCAAATCTACACCCATGGTACTTTTGGGCAGATCCCGCAAATGGCCCATGCTGGCCTTTACAAGATAGTCCGGCCCCAAGTATTTGCCAATGGTCTTAGCCTTGGAAGGCGACTCTACGATCACGAGGTTTGACGGTTTTGCCATAAATTTGCTCCAATCACATTATTTTAACGCGACCCGCTTGCCGGGCAAAAGCTCCACCACACCGCGGATTTGCAGCATGGTAAGCATGCTCAGCACTTTGCCCGCCGGCAGTCCACTGGCGGCAATCAGGTCATCCACAAGGGCTGTACCCTTGCTCAAAGGTTTCAGCAGTTCCTTTTCCTCCTGGGATAAGGAATTCAAAGCATCCTGCTGGACACTATAAGTTTTCTTTTCTTCCTTGTCAATGGGTTTTTTGTCCCTTTTTCTGTCGAACAGCGGCTTTCGGGTCGGCTGTACAGGTTTTTGTGCCACCTTGGGCACGGTCTTTTCCGGCTCGCCCAGAAAGACGGTATCGCCATCTTCCTGTCGGATCTTATCCGGATACAACGCCACATATTCACTGACCACATCCCATCCGGAACTGACTGCAATCGCACCGTCTCTGAGTAAGGCATTGCTGCCTTTGAACGTGTCCACATCGATATTTCCGGGCACGACAAACACATCCCGGCCTTGCTCCAACGCATCCCGGGCTGTGATCAGAGATCCGCTCTTGTAGGGTGCTTCCACCACCAAAATGCCGTTGCTCAGTCCGCTGATGATGCGGTTACGCTTAGGGAAATTCCACCCATAGGGCGGTGTTTTCGGCGGAAATTCCGAAATCAGACAGCCGTTTCGTTCCGTGTCTTTATATAGCGACCGGTGAAATGCGGGATATACCACATCCGCACCACAGCCCAGTACGCCCACGACTTTTCCGCCGGCCATCAGTGCACCGGCCATAGCACTGCCATCGTTGCCTTCCGCCAAGCCGGACACCAAAATACCGCCGCACTTGGCGATCTGGTAACCCAGCTTCTTGGACGTATTCAATCCGTAGGCAGACGCCTTTCTGGTTCCTACCACGCCAATCACCGGACTGCTGTCCAATCCGGTCAGATTGCCTTTGTAGTACAGCACCAGGGGTGGATCCGCGATATTCTTCAATCGGGCAGGATATGCAGCATCATGAAAGGTGCAGATTTGGATTCCTTTCTCCACACAGTCATCCAAAATCTGCTGTGCCTGCGTTAAATTCTTGTCAGCAAGTGCCTCTGCACCTGCCTGAGTCATGCCTTCCACATTGGAATAGTGTTCCTTGTCCCCATAAAAGATATCTTCCGGGTCGCGGAACGCTTCCAGCGTGGCCAGCTTCAGCCGGTCGCTGAGGTCCGGTCGGGTGGCCAGCCATATCCAATGAATCAGCATGTTTTTTACCTTCTATCTCTGTCAGTTTTTCATTTCCCACATCACGATGGTTGCCGCCACCGCTGCATTCAGGGATTCGCAATGATCATTCATGGGAATGATCAGTTGGGCATCCGCCTGTGCCAGAATCTCCGGGCGTACGCCCCTGCCCTCGCTTCCGATGACTACGGCCATAGCGGACAAGTCCGCCTTGCGAATGTCCTGAGATTTCTCAGAAAGTGCGGTCACCGCCACAGGAATTCCGGCTTCCTTACATTCCTCACGCACCTGTTCCCAGGTTGCCAAAATCGGTTGCGTACGCAGTACCGCACCCATGGAAGCACGAACCACCTTGTGGCTGTACGGATCTGCACACCCTTCCAAAAGTACCACCGGTACATTCAATGCATCGGCTGTTCGCAAAATCGTACCCAGATTTCCCGGATCCTGGATGCCGTCTAAAATCAGCATACCCGTTTGGGCAGCAAATGCTTTCTGCTCCGGCAGGCGGCACAGAAACAACGCACCCTGGGGGGTTTCCATAGGCGATATATACGCCATCACATCCTCCGGCACACGCACCACGGTTATCTGCTCCGGAATATCGGCAACTACGCCGTCGGACAAAATCACAGTATCCAGACCGGGATAGTGCCGGATTGCCTCGTCAAGAAGTTTCGTTCCGTCCGCCACAAAAAGCCCGGCGGACTCCCTTTCCTTTTTGGAAGTCAGCAACCGCCGCACCTGCTGAATGAGCGGATTTTTCCGGGATGTTATTCTTGTCTCCATCATAGCTTTTCAACGGCTTTCAGTGCCCGGGTATCACCCAGAACCACCACAATATCACCGTCGGCAAAGGCAAAATCAGCTGCTGGGGAGACGTCCAGCTTTCCATTGCGGCGAACTGCCAAAATGTTCACGCCCAATCTGGCACGAACATTGAGTGCTTTCAGGTCCTTGCCCACCCAAGTCTTGGGTGCGGGCAGTTCTATGATACTGTATTCCTCAGAGAGTTCGATATAGTCCAGCAAATTGGGGGAAGACAGACTCTTAGCCAGTCGTGCAGCATTTTCCTGCTCCGGAATCACCACCCGGTCAGCACCCAATTTTTCCAGAACCCGACGATGAACATCGTCATGGGCCTTGCACACCAGGTGCGGTACACCCAGTTCTTTCAGATTCATGGTCGTCAGCACGGATGTGGCCAGGTCATCGCCAATGGCAACGATGGCACAGTCGAATTCCCCAACGCCCAACATTTTCAGCACTTCTTTGTCCCGGCTGTCGCCCACCACTGCGTGGGTAACATCCTGAGCAATCTGCTGAACCAGTTCACTTTTCAGATCGACAACCAGCACTTCGCAGCCGCAGTTATACAACTGACGGGCCACTTCGCTGCCAAACCGGCCCAAGCCGACAACAACATAAGATTTCATAAGATGCTCTCCTATCCAATCAACAGATTTGTATTTGCATAACGGAAACGTTCCTGTGCCTGATTGCCCACAAGGAAGCCCAAGCTCAAGGTCAGTACACCAACCCGCCCAAAGTACATATAAAGAATCATCAAAATCTGTGCAGGTATACTCAGACTGGTGGTCACACCGGTGGTCAAGCCCACAGTAGCCAACGCCGAAATTGCCTCGTACAGACTGTCTGTAAAGCCAATGGGCGATGTGGCGCTGATAAACAGACCTCCGAAAAGCGCCAGTCCAACCACGATCGATACAATCGTCATGGCATCCAATACCTGATTCTCCGGCACCGAGCGGTCAAAGATGCATACGCTGCCCTTACGCCGGATTCTGGACCATAGGAACAGGAAAAGTACCATCACCGTCACAGTCTTGACGCCGCCGGCCGTAGAGCCGGACGAACCGCCAACGAACATAAGCATCATGGCAAGAGCCTTGCTGCCCTCTGTCAATCCACCCTGCCCTAATGCATCAAAGCCAGCCGTACGGGTAGTAACGGATTGGAAAAAGCCGTTCATCAGTTTGTCATACCATGGCATCTGCCCCATAGTAGCCGGGTTGTTCCACTCCAAAATGCAGAAGCCTGCCATGCCACCAACGATCAAGCAAGCGCTCATCAGCAGCACCAGTTTGGTGTAGACGGAAAACTTTCTCCATCTGTGTAGGCGAATGACCTCTTCCCACACAAAGAATCCCAAACCGCCTACCACGATCAGTACGCTCAAAGTAAGCAGCACCACCGGGTCAGACTGGAACAAGGTCACACTGCTGCCTTCCTTTAAACAACCAAAAATATCAAAACCGGCATTACAGAACGCGGAAATGGAATGAAACACGCCCCACTTGATGGCTTGTCCGCCACCATATACCGGCCAAAAATGGAGTGCTAAAATAACAGCACCGGTCAACTGCACCAACAAACTACCGAAAATCACGATTTTTTGGAGTCGCACCACGCTGGTCATGTCGTTGACGCTGAGAGCCTGGGCCATCACCATTCTCTGTTTCAGACCCACACGTTTGCGAAGGATAAAGATCACAAAAGACGCAGCAGACATAAAGCCCAAACCGCCGATCTCGATCAAGCATATGATTACCGTCTGACCAAGGCCGCTCCACTGGGTCCAGGTGTCGAACATAATCAAGCCTGTGACACAGGTAGCCGAGGTGGCTGTAAACAACGCCGGAAGAAATCCGGGAGAAACGCCATCCCGGGAGGAAATCGGCAATGACAAAATCAACGCACCCAGCAAAATGATCCCGGCAAAGGCCAATGCAATGATCTGCGTAGGGGCCAGCTGCAGCTTTCGCTTGCCCAATGTTTTCTTACCTGGCATGAATTTCACCCTTTCCGAAAATACAAACACTTCTAAGCGTTGCATATATTATACCAATTTCCCAGCTTTTTTCAAGTCTATATTTATAAGGTGGCCAAATATGCCAAAAAATGTTGACATATAGCACTTTCGGTGCTAGAATGAGAAAAACTGAATCGTTTGATAGAGGTGCGGTACACATCAGTACCCATCAGCAAGGCCAGGCAGCCGCTGTTGGGGAAAGGGAAGACCGCCGAAGTGGAAAGGACGCCTGAATCCTTTCTGCTGGGTCGGCAGAGAATATCTGCCGGACTGTCACAAATGCTTGTGAAGTGCTATCAAGATTAGGCAGATATCCGGAGGGTAGTTTGCCATATTTTGATGGCCGATGCTTGCATCGGCTTATTTTTATGTTGCAAGAATGTCTGTAAAGGAGTACATACTATGAAACAGAATCCTATTTTCAAGGGCGTTGCCACCGCACTGATCACCCCCATAACCAGTGAAGGTGTGGACTATGCCGCATTGGAACGTTTGATTAACTGGCAGATTGAGCAGGGTGTTGATGCTCTGGTGATCTGCGGTACCACCGGTGAGTCCTCCACCCTGTCTGACGAGGAACATCGGCAGATTTTAAAATTTGCCATTGATGTGGCAGATGGCCGTGTGCCCATGATCGCCGGTACCGGCTCCAACGATACCGCTTACGCCATTGACCTGACCCGGTATGCCTGTGAACTGGGCTATGATGCCATGCTTGTGGTCACCCCCTATTACAATAAGACCACGCAAAACGGTCTGGTTGCCATGTTTACCGCCATCGCGGATGCCTCCACCAAGCCGATCATTCTTTACAATGTTCCCTCCCGTACCGGTGTGAACATTGAACCTGCTACCTATGCCCGTCTGGCAGATCACCCCCGCATCTGTGCCATCAAGGAGGCCAACGGTAATATTTCCAAAATCGTAGAGACTGCTGCACTGGTGGGTGACAAGCTGGACATCTATTCCGGCAATGACGATCAGATCGTACCCATCATGGCCTGTGGCGGCATGGGTGTAATCTCCGTACTTTCCAATGTAGCACCCAAGGAAACTGCTGAACTTTGCCGGAAATACTTTGCCGGAGATGTGGCCGGTGCCATGGAGTTGCAGAAGCGTTATCTGCCTTTGATCAACGCTCTGTTCTGCGAGGTCAACCCGATCCCTGTGAAGGCTGCCATGGCCGCCATGGGCTTCTGTGAAAATTACCTCAAATTACCCCTTGTTCCCATGGAAGAACCCCACAGACAGAACCTTCTTTCCTGTATGCGGGATGTAGGTTTGGATGTTTGATACCTATAAAAGGAAGATGATAAAACTATGATCAATATCGGAATTGTTGGCTACGGCAATCTGGCAAAGGGCGTGGAATGTGCCATTCGGCAGAACCCCGATATGGCCCTCAAAGCTGTATTTACCCGCCGTGACCCCGCTACCGTACAAATTCAGACGCCTAATGTCCCTGTCGTTTCTGTTGAGGAAGCTGAGCTGTGGAAGGATCGGATCGATGTGATGATCCTCTGCGGCGGCAGTGCCACAGATCTGCCGGAAATGACCCCGAAATTTGCCCAAAGCTTTCATGTAATCGACAGCTTTGATACCCACGCCAATATCCCTGCCCACTATCAGGCAGTGGATGCAACCGCCGCCAAAAGCGGCCATATTGCCGTAATCTCCGTGGGTTGGGATCCGGGTCTTTTCTCTGTAAACCGTCTGTACTCCTCCGCAATTCTCCCTCAGGGACAGGACTATACCTTCTGGGGCAAGGGTGTCAGCCAGGGCCATTCCGACGCAGTTCGCAGACTGCCCGGCGTTCTGGATTGCCGCCAGTATACCATTCCCGTCCCCGAAGCGATGGATGCGGTTCGCAGCGGCGAACAGCCCCAGCTTACCACCCGGCAGAAGCACACCCGGTATTGCTATGTGGTAGCGGAAGAAGGTGCAGACAAGTCCGCCATTGAACAGGCCATCAAAACCATGCCCAACTATTTTGCCGACTATGATACCACGGTAGAATTTATCACAGCTGAGGAAATGAAACGGTCTCACAGCGGTCTGCCCCACGGCGGCAGCGTGATCCGCAGCGGCATTACCGGCTGGAATGGAGAGAGCCGTCAAACCATCGAATACAAGCTGACCCTGGATTCCAATCCTCAGTTTACCGCCAGTGTTCTGGTAGCCTGTGCCCGTGCCGCCATGCGTATGGCGGATCGTGGCGTTTCCGGCTGCCGCACAATATTCGACATTGCTCCGGCTGATCTGAGTATCCTCAGCCGGGAGGAAATGTTGGCACACATGTTATAAAAAAGGACAAATTATGCTTTACAAACATCTTTCAATCGATTCCGAGGGCCATCTGATTTTCAGTGGTTACGATACCACACAGCTGGTCAAGGAATACGGCACACCCCTGATGCTAATGGACGAAATGCTGATCCGTGACCGCTGCCGGGAATATCAAAATGCCATGAAGCAATACCTGCCCGCAGGCTCCCGCCCGCTGTATGCCAGCAAGGCATTGAGTATCAAGCGGATGTATGAGCTTATGGCTCAGGAGAACATGGGCATTGATGTGGTCTCCTCCGGGGAACTTTACACTGCCGTCCGGGCAGGCTTTCCCATGGAAAATGCCTTCTTCCACGGAAACAGCAAAACTGACGCGGATATCCGTTTCGCCATGGAACACGGCATCGGCTACTTTGTGTGCGACAATGCCGATGAGCTGGATGCCATCGACCGTGAGGCCGCACGGAAAGGTGTCTGCCAGAAGATTCTGCTGCGACTGTCACCCGGTATTGACCCCCATACCCACGAAAAAATCAACACCGGCCGTGTGGACTGCAAATTTGGTTCCGCCATCATCACCGGTCAGGCTGAGGAACTGACTTTGCGTGCCTTAGCCAAGGAGAGTGTTTCCCTGGAAGGTTTTCATTGCCATGTTGGCTCCCAGATTTTTGATCATACGCCCTTCTGCGAAGCCGCTGTGATCATGCTGGAATACATCGCAAAAATCCGCGACACCCACGGCTACACAGCCCGGGTGCTGAATCTGGGCGGCGGTATGGGCGTGCCCTATGTTTCTCAGGATCCGTTGATCGATTATGCGCACAATATTCAAAAAATCGGTCAGTTGATTGAAGATACCTGTAACAGACTGAACCTGGAAACTCCGGTGATCCTGATGGAACCCGGACGCAGTATCGTGGCGGATGCCGGCATCACATTATACACCGTATCCACAGTCAAGGAGATTCCCGGCTTCAAAACCTACGTATCCGTAGATGGTGGCATGGCGGATAACCCCCGCTACACACTCTACCAGTCGGAATATACCATCCTGCCCGCCAACCGTATGCAGGATGCGGCAGAGATCGTTTGCACTGTGGCAGGCTGCTGCTGTGAAAGCGGCGACATTCTGCAAGAGAACGTTCCCCTGCCCCGCATGGCCCGTGGAGATCTGCTGGCTGTCCTCACAACCGGTGCCTACAATTATTCCATGGCCTCCAATTATAACCGCATTCCCCGGCCTCCCATCGTGATGTTGGGTGCGGACGGGCCTTATGTGGCGGTACGTCGCGAGACATACGAAGATCTTCTGACATACGATCTGTAAAGGCAAAGAAACCCACGCAGTGCAAGCACTGGGGGGGTTTTATTATGTCAAAAC
>JAZOBY010000028.1:0-11511 GCA_045596215.1 Faecousia sp. | reverse complement strand
GGCGATTAAAGATTTTTAGGGATTTTATGCCCTTTAACTGCTAAGAAAGAGGTGAACAAAATGAAGGAAGGTATCCATCCCAACTACGAACAGACTACCATTCGCTGTGCTTGTGGTAATGTCTTTACGACTGGCTCCACCAAAAAGGAGATCCGTGTTGAGATCTGCTCCAAGTGCCACCCTTTCTATACCGGCAAGCAGAAGCTGGTTGACACCGGTGGACGTGTTGACCGTTTCAACAAGCGTTTCGGCCTGAAGTAAGACAGAAGTACGCACTGCGTTTTGCGTAGTGCGGACTTTTATTTTTGTATAATCCATGTCATTGTGCACCAGTGACCGTGGTGCTCTGCGCAGCAGATTGGAATTCTGATGCTTGCCAGTGGCAAGCATACCACATTTAGGTCACTGGTGTGGCAAGCCGTTCTCCTCGCAATGACATACTTTATTGAAAGTTTTTTGCGAAATGTGCCATTATGTGATATACTATTAAAAGTGTGTATCCGTGGAGGAATAAATGGAAAAGACCTTTGAGACAAAACAGGAACGGGCGGTATTGGTTGGCCTGAATGCGGATTGCTTCCCTGCCGATCGGACTGCCACGGACGAAACAATAGAAGAACTGGAAGCCCTTTTGGAAACCGCCGGCGGTTTTTGCACAGGAAAAGTTTTGCAAAACCGTCATACTCCCGATTCCCACAGCTTTATTGGCGAGGGCAAGGCACAGGAAGTGCGGATGCTGGTGGAAGCAACGGAGTCCACCATGGTGGTGTTTGACAATGAGCTGTCTCCCGGTAATATCCGGGCGTTGGAAGAGATCATCGGCGTGACGGTGCTGGATAGAAGTGCCCTCATTTTGGACATTTTCGCCCAGCGGGCCAAGACCCGGGAGGGCCGGTTGCAGGTGGAACTTGCCCAGTATCAGTATTTGCTGCCCCGGTTGTCCGGCATGGGCAAAAGCCTGTCCCGCCAGGGTGGCGGCATCGGTACCCGTGGCCCCGGTGAGACGAAACTGGAGTCTGACCGTCGGCACATCCGGGAACGGATCGCTCGTCTGCAACACGAATTGGAACAGGTGCGGCAGGTGCGGATGGTTCAGCGGGAACGGAGAATGAAAAATTCCGTACCGGTGGTGGCCATCGTGGGCTATACCAACGCCGGAAAATCCACGCTTCTGAACAAGCTCACCGATGCAGGTATCCCGGCCAACAACCGGCTGTTTGATACCCTGGATACCACATCCCGGCAACTGACCGTTTCCGACAATCTGGATGTGATCCTCACCGATACCGTTGGCTTTATTGCGAAGCTCCCTCACCATTTGGTGGAAGCATTCCATGCGACCCTGGAAGAACTGGAATATGCAGACCTGTTGCTCCACGTCATCGATGCGTCCGACGAAAACCGTGAAGAGCATATTGCGGTTGTGGACAAACTCATTGGCAAACTGGCAAAACCGGGAACTCCGGTTCTGCAATGCTACAATAAGGCAGACCTGGTTGAAAAGACAGATATTCCAATCGGAGAAGATGTGGTTGCCATTTCCGCCAAGAGCGGCGCAGGGCTGGACGAATTGAAGACCGCCATCGAAAAGGCTTTGGGTCACAGCCGCCACCATATTGTGGTGACTTTGCCGTATTCCATGGGCGGCATGGTGGAGACGCTCCACAGCAGTGCCCAGGTGCTGAACGTGGACTATACCGCCGAGGGGATTCAAGTGGAAACCATTGTCGATCCTATCCTTTACGGCAGATTGAAGCGGTATATTACAGAAGAAAAATAACGAAAAATATGTCATTGCGAACCAGTCTGCAGACTGGTGTGGCAATCCCCGAAGGGTTCGGGAATGTTCAGGAGATTGCCACGTCGCTTCGCTCCTCGCAATGACAGAAGGGGAGTGCTGATTCTTGGACGAATACCTGGTACCCACCGGATTCGGTGAAGACGAATTTATAGAGAAAAAATCCCGCTTCATCGGAAGAGTCTGGTTGGTGGAATCCGAGGAGGAAGCACAGGAAAAGATCCAGCAGATGAAGAAACAGCACTATGATGCTACCCACAACTGCTGGGCGTACATCATAAAAGACGGCCCGTCCCGGTTCTCCGATGACGGAGAACCCGGTGGCACCGCCGGCAACCCCATGATGCAGGTACTGCAAAAAGAGGGACTGTTCAATGTAGTTTGTGTAGTGACCCGGTATTTTGGCGGCACGCTTTTGGGTGCGGGCGGTTTGGTTCGGGCCTATACCAAGGGTGCGAAAATTGCCGTCAATGCTGCCGGAAAATCCATGAAACGGGTGTGGTCGGTGCTGTATGTGCCCTGTCCATACAATTTCTATGAGCGGGTGAAGCTGGAAGTGGCCGCTTTTGGCGGAATCATCCGTAAGACGGAGTTTACATCGGAAGTGGAATTGGAAATTTTGGTGGCGGAAGCCGAGACTCAGCCATTTTTGGACCGGCTGACAGACATGAGTGCGGCTACCATTGAGGGTATGGAAATTGCCAGGGAATACCGGGCGTTTCCAATTGAGGAAACAGAAAATACCCAATAAATTTCATTGCGACACTTGGCAGAACGTGCAGTTATGTGATATAATAAGCTGATTTGGAAGAAAGGAGGCGTGTTTATGGCATTTCCCCAGTCGTTTATCGATGAACTGGTAGCCCGCAATCCCATTGAGGATGTGGTGGGGCAGTATGTATCCCTGCGTCGGGCCGGTGCCAACATGTTCGGACTTTGTCCGTTCCATGGTGAAAAAACCGCCTCTTTTTCTGTTGCTCCCGATAAGGGAATTTACTATTGCTTTGGCTGCCATAAGGGCGGCGGCGTCATCAACTTCCAGATGGAAGTGGAGGGTCTCAGCTATCCGGATGCAGTGCGTGCTTTGGCCAAACGTGCCGGCATGAGCGTGCCGGAGGACGAGCAGTACCAGTCCCGTTACCGCCAGCAGGAACGCCTTTGGGCGTTACATAAGGAAGCGGCTCGTTTCTTCCACAGCCAGTTGTATGCCCCTGTGGGGAAAGAGGCGTTGGATTACGCCCTGGGCAGAGGAATGTCCAAGTCCATCCTCACCACCTTCGGTGTGGGTTACGCACCGGATGGTTGGGACAATATGGTCCGGGCCATGAAAGCAAAGGGTTATACCGACCAGGAGCTTTTGGATTCCGGTTTGGTGACCCAATCCCAAAAGGACAAAACCAAGATTTTCGACCGTTTCCGGGATCGGCTGATGTTCCCCATCATTGATGTGCGGGGCAATGTGATTGGCTTTGGCGGCCGGATCATCAAAAAGGATTCCGAGGCGGCAAAATACCTCAATTCTCCGGAAACGCTGATTTTCAACAAACGGAAGAATCTGTTTGGCTTGAATCTGGCGAAAAAGAGCAAGCAGGGCTATTTAATTCTGGTAGAAGGTAATGTGGACGTGGTTGCGCTGCACCAGTTCGGTTTTGATAATGCCATTGCATCCCTGGGTACCAGCCTGACCGAGGAACAGGCGGCATTGATGACCCGTTATGCCGACCAGATCGTGCTGATCTATGACGGCGACAAAGCCGGACAAAACGCTACCCAGCGGGCTATTCCCATTTTGGAAAAGGCCGGTCTGCAAGTGAAGGTTTTGCAGATCGAAGGGGCGAAAGACCCGGATGAATTCCTGCACAAATATGGGGCAGACCGCTTCAAATTGCTATTGGAGGGCTCTGCCAATCGGGTAGAGTATCAGCTCAACGCCATTGCACTGAAATATGACACCAGACAGGACGACCAAAAGGTGAAATTCCTGCAAGAATCTGCGGATTTGATTGCTTCCTTGGGTAGTGCGGTGCAACGGGAAGTTTATGCCGGCCGGGTGGCGGAAAAGGCAAAAATCAGCCTGGATGCCATGAAGCTGGAAGTGGACCGGGCGTTTAAGCACCGTATGAGTAAGGAAAAGAAGCAACAGGAGAAGATCGACCTGTCGCCCGCCCGGAATTTGCAGCCCAAGAGCCGCAATATCCGCTATGACAACATGAAATCCGCCATGGCGGAAGAAGGCGTGATCGCCCTTGCACTGCGTGAGCCGGCGTTGTTGGATCAAACCGGCAATTTGCAGGATACTGCTTTTTCGTCCGAACTGCTGGGCCGGGTGTATCGAATGCTGAAACAGCGTCATGACCGGGGACTGGAAGTTTCCCTGGCGGTTCTGGAAGATCTGAATCAGGACGAAATGTCCCATATGGTAGGCATTGCACAACGGCACGACGGCCCGGTCAACGAGCAGGCCTTTGCGGATTGTGTGGCCACCATTTGTGCGGAACACCAGGCATCCTCCGTTACCAGCGAGGATGATCTGCTGGCACTGCGAAGCAGGCTGAAAGAAAGAAAAGGAATGAAAGAATGACCGATTTGCTTACCCAAGCATCCCCACCGGTTTCTGCCGGAGAGGATGATGTGCGGCAATATTTAAGCGAAATAAGAAGTTACCCCAGACTGGACCCGGAGCAGGAGCGTGAGCTGGCAAAGCGTTGTGCTCAGGGGGATGAGGAGGCCATCCGTCAGATGGTCAACTCCAATCTGCGGCTGGTGGTATCCGTGGCCAGGGAATACGCGGGCCGGGGCGTTCCGCTGCTGGATCTGATCCAGGAGGGGAGTATCGGTCTGCTGGTAGCGGCGAAGAAATTTGACTATACCAAGGAATTCCGTTTCTCTACTTATGCCACCAAGTGGATTCGCCAGGGCGTGACCCGATATCTGCTGAACCATGCCAATCTGATCCGTGTTCCGGCCCATACTGCTGAACGAATTCGGAAAGTTGCGCTGGCACGGGCAACCTGGATACAGCAAAACGGGGTGGAGCCCACGGAAGAAGTGTTGGCACGTCAGTGTGATATTTCTGTGGACAAGTTGCGGCAACTGATGCAACTGTATCCGGAAGTTTTCTCCCTGGATGCACCCATGGGGGATGATGAGGCCCCTGTCGGATCTATGTTGGAAGATATTTGTGCACCTCAGCCCTATGAAGCACTGGTTCGGGAAGAACTGAATCAAACCATGGATTCCCTGCTTCAAATGCTGTCAGAGCGTCAGCGGCGGGTTTTGCAGCTGCATTTTGGCATGCTGGACGGGATTTGTTACTCTCTGGAAGAGATCGGAAAACGCATGGATATTTCCAAGGAACGTGCCCGGCAGATCAAAAATCAGGCCATTGAAAAACTGCAAAAAATGGGAGCCAGTATGGGCTTGGAGGCTTATTTGGAATGAATCATTTGGAGTTTACCTTTGGAGAATCTCCCTGGGAGCAGGCAATTTCCGAAATCGCCACAGGCGGTGAGCTGGACGGTGTTCAATTTTTGGCCATGATGGAGCCGGAAAGTGAAGAAGACCTGGAAGCGGCCCTTTCTCTGTTGGAGGAAAAAGATATTTTGCTCACCATTGACGGCCTTGGAGAGTTCGCTGCGTCTTCTGATTCGGCGGTGCGTCTGCGTCTGGAAAAAGAACTGGTAAAGCAGGGAAGACTGCCCCAGGACTTGACAGAAAACGACCCCCTGCGGTTGTATTTGGAAGAGATCGCGGCATTGCCCGTATGTGGCGATGCACAGCTTTTGGCCGAGCGATATGCCCAAGGTGAGGAAGCAGTGCTTCCCCAACTGACCAATTTGATGCTCAGCCGGGTGGCGGAAGCGGCCTTTGCTTTGGCCGGACGGGGCGTGTTGCTTTTAGACCTGCTGCAAGAGGGCGGCCTTGGCCTGTGGCAGGCGATTTTGTCCTATGAAAGCGGCGATTTTGCACGGCATTGCGACCGCTATATTCAGCGTAGTCTCCACAATGCATTGATCCTGCAAGCCAGAGAATTTGGCGTTGGCCAGAAAATGCGTCAAGCCATGGAAGATTACCGGGCGATGGATGAGCAACTGCTGACGGATTTGGGACGAAATCCCACCACCGAAGAATTGGCAGATGCTCTGCATATGACCTTGGAAGAAACTGTGGCCGTGGCGGAAATGCTGGAAACAGCCCGGCGGATGCATCTTGCCAAGCAAGAGCCGGAACCGGAGGAAGAGGAACTGGCTGAAACACAAGCGGTGGAGGATACCGCATATTTCCAGATGCGTCAACGGATCGCCGACCTATTGAGCAATCTGGACGAAACCGATGCAAAACTTCTGACTTTGCGTTTTGGTCTGGAAAAGGGCCTGCCCATGAGTGCGGCGGAAGTAGGAAAATTATTGGGCATGACCGCGGACGAGGTCACAGCCCGGGAAGCACAAGCACTGCAAAAACTGCGTAATGAAGAATAAAGTGAGGTAGCAAACATGTCGAAGACGATTTCCATTGCCATTGACGGCCCTGCCGGAGCAGGTAAAAGTACCATTGCACGGCGGATTGCCGGAGAATTGGGATTCTATTATGTGGACACCGGTGCCATTTACCGCACCGTGGCTTATTTTATGGATCTTTTGGGCGTCAGCCCCAAGGATACCGACGGCGTGGAACGCTACATTGATGAACTGACCGTAGGAATCGAATATGACGAAGACGGTCTGCAACATATGATCATGAACGGTATGGACGTGACCGGTGATATCCGCACCCAGGATATTTCCCAGAAAGCATCTTTGATCTCTGCACAGCCGGTTGTACGGGAAGTGCTTTTGGATATGCAGCGGGAAGTGGCCCGTCAGCACAACGTGGTCATGGACGGCCGGGATATCGCAACCGTGGTACTGCCCGAGGCTCAGGTGAAGATTTTCCTCACCGCATCGGCGGAAGTCCGGGCAAAACGGCGTACGGATGAGCTGATTGCCAAGGGACAGAAGGCTGATTATAACAAGATCCTGCAAGAGATCCAGCAGCGTGACTATCAGGATACCCACCGGCCCATTGCACCGCTGAAAATGGCCAGAGATTCTGTGAAAGTGGATACTTCCGACATGACCATCGACCAGGTGGTGCAGACCATTCGCAATATCGTAGCGGAGAAAACAGGCCGATGAGCATCCAGATCGCAAAAAGTGCCGGATTCTGTTTTGGCGTCAGCCGGGCGGTGGAAACCGTGGAAGAGGCGGCCGGGCAGGGTAAGACGGTGGTGACCCTGGGACCCATTATTCACAACCGGCATGTGGTGAACAAGTTTGATGAAATGGGTGTCCGTGTGATTGTAACACCGGAAGAAGCCCAACCCGGCATGACCGTGATCATTCGCTCCCATGGCGTGTCCCGGGATGTATACCAGCGGCTGGAACAACAGGGCGTGGAGATCGTGGATGCTACCTGCCCCTTCGTCAAACGTATTCACGGCATTGTGGAAAAGGCGGATGCGGCAGGGGAGTTGCCCATCATTATGGGTACCCGTTCCCATCCCGAGGTGGAGGGAATTGCCGGCTGGTGCAGCCATTGCAAGATATTTGAAAGTCCGGAAGAACTGGAAGCGTGGGCAAAAAGCGGCGAAATTTCCCCGGAAACCCCCATTTGCATGGTCAGTCAGACCACTTCTACGGAAATATCTTGGAAAAAAAGTGTACAAATCGCAAAAAAACAGTTTACTAACGTAAAAATATTTGATACAATATGCAAAGCGACAGAATCCAGGCAGAAAGAAGCGGCTCAGCTGAGTGCTTCCAGTGAGGCCATGGTGGTGGTTGGAGATGCCAAAAGCTCCAACACCGGCCGTTTGGCGATGATCTGCCGTCAGCAGTGCCCCAATGTGGTACTGGTGGACAACGCTTCGGAATTGAAACCGGAGCAGTTCAAGGGTGTCGCTATGGTTGGAATCACTGCCGGTGCATCCACACCGGCGTGGATAATAAAGGAGGTCAATAAGACTATGAGCGAAATTATCAATGCTGATGCTGTACAGGAGGAGAGCTTCGAGGCACTTCTTGAGCAGTCCATCAAGACTTTAAATACAGGAGATAAGGTCATTGGCGTCGTTACCGGAATCGGCAACACCGAGATCCAGGTAGACTTGGGCACAAAGCATGCCGGTTACATTCCTTATGACGAAGTTAGTGCCGATCCTTCTGTAAAGCCTGAGGACATTCTCCATGTGGGCGACGAGATCGAGGTCTTTGTTGTACGCGTCAACGACCAGGAAGGCACTGTTCAGCTCTCCAAGAAGAAGCTGGATGGCATGAAGATCTGGGACGACATGGCTGCCTATGCTGAGGAAAAGGCAACTGTGGAAGGCACCATCACCGAAGAGAACAAGGGCGGCCTGGTTGCTACCGTTAAGGGCATCCGTGTGTTCATCCCCGCTTCCCAGTCCGGTGTTGCCAAGGGTGGTGACATGGCTGCAATGCTGGGTCAGACCGTGCAGCTGAAGGTGACTGAGGTCAACCGTGCACGCCGTCGCGTGATCGGTTCTATCCGTGCTGTTACTTCCGAGGCTCGCAAGGCTTCTCAGGAGAAGATCTGGGCTGAGATTGAGGAAGGCAAGAAGTACCACGGCACCATCAAGTCTCTGACTTCTTACGGTGCATTCGTGGATATCGGCGGTGTGGACGGCATGGTTCACGTTTCCGAGCTGAGCTGGAACCGCATCAAGACTCCCGCTGAGGTTGTCAGCGTGGGTGACGAGATCGACGTTTACGTCATCTCCTTCGACGCTGAGAAGCGTAAGATCTCCCTGGGTTACAAGACTGCTGAGCAGAACCCCTGGAATCAGTTCATGACCGCTTACAACGTGGGCGATGAGATCACCGCTAAGGTTGTCAAGCTGATGACCTTCGGTGCATTTGCTGTGACCATGCCCGGTGTTGACGGTTTGATCCACATTTCTCAGATCGCTGACCGTCGGATCGGCAAGCCTGAGGACGTTCTGGCTGAGGGTCAGGAAGTTCAGGTCAAGATCACCGATGTGGATGCCGAGAACAAGCGTATCTCCCTGTCCATCCGTGCTCTGCTGGAGCCCGCTAAGGAAGAGGAAGAAGCTGAGGTCGAGGCTGAGGCTGAGGTTGAAGAAGTCGCTGAGGAAGCTGCTGAGTAATCAAATACATACCGGAGCCGATCTACCGGCTCCGGTATTTTATAAAGGAGAAGAAATATGGTCAAGCATATCGTGTTGTATACATTGAAAGAAGGCGTTGACAAGGATCAGGCCGTGCAGATCATCAAGGATCAGCTGGAACCCCTGGTAGGCAAGATCCCCGGTCTGCTGCACATGGAGATCCGCAGAACCTTTAACGGTATGGATTACGCACTGTACTCCGAGTTTGAGAGCCAACAGGCACTGAAAGATTATGCCAGCCACCCCCTGCACCTGGCGGCAAAGGATCATTTCTGGGATTTCCTGGACAGCCGCGTAGCCGCAGACTACGAGTGGTAAATACGTTTCAGCCTGTTGCCCGGTCGTCAGCAGGCTGTTGCCATTCCGGGCGAGTAAAATCCTGTGCCAAATTGAAAAATATGGTTGCAAAAAAAGGGGATTCATGGTACAATGCAAGCGTAAAGAATTGGGCTTGTGATACAAGACCCGGTTAAAATTATGACCCGAAAGGGAATTTAGGAGGAAAAACAATGAAGAAACTCAGCAAAATCTTTGCAGTAGTTCTGTGCCTGGCACTGGTTCTGTCCGTGCTGCCAGCCGCATTTGCTGTCGCTGCCCCCGCTACTTCCGGTGAGGTTGTTGATGCGGTTTTCGCTTTGAAAAGCGGTGAATCTATTAAGTATGATAGCGATGTCACTCTGACCGGTGTGGTTGCCGGTACTGCGTCTTGGAGCGATCAGTTTAACAACGGCGAAGTTACCATTAAGGTGCTGAACTCCGCCGGCCAGGAAAAGAACCTGCTGTCCTTCCGGTTCAAGGCTGGTAGCATTTCTGTCAACGATATCAAGGCAATTTCCAACGGTGATATCGTGACCTTCTCCGGTAAGGAATTTAAAAACTACAATGGTACATACGAGATCTGCTACGCTACCTTGACAAAGATTGAGAAGGCTGCTGTTATTCTGCCCGCACTGCCCACTGATACTGCTGATATCATGGATGCTATCTATGATTTGAAGAATGGGGAGACCCTGAATATGTACTACAAGTACGATTCCTTCACTCTGTCCGGTACAATCGTTGGTGAGGTTACCTGGGCTGATGACTACGGCAATGGCGAGCTGACCATTAAGGTTGATGGTACCGACAAGCAGATCCTGGCATGGCGTTTCGGTGCGGGCCAGATTGATTTGAGCGATATCAAGGCCTTGGCCGAGGGTGACAAGGTTACCTTTACCGTTGGATCTGTGAAGAATTACAACAACGGTACATATGAGATGGAATACCCTGTTTTGACCGCTATTGTGAAGGCTGGTGCTGGTGACAACACCCCCGGTGGTGACAACACTCCCGGCGGCGACAATACTCCCGGCGGCGACAACACCTCTGGCGGCGACAACACTCCCGGCGGTGACAACACTCCCGGTGGTGACAACACTCCCGGCGGCGGCGACAACACCCCTGGCGGCGATGAGGACAAGGGTCCCGATGAGGGCGGCGACAACACCGCTATCTTTGGCATGAGTGCTATTATGGTCGTGGCTGTTGCTGCTATGGCTGTTCTGGTCATCGGCAAGAAGAAGCTGTTCTGAGTTTCTGCAATTCCATAGAATCACAGCCCCCACATCCGTGGGGGCTGGTTTTTATTACGCTCAAAAAATACTGCCCCTAAGGATGCAAATTACAAGAAAAATATGCAAAAAACCCTTGACTTTTCCGTATTTCAATGCTAAAATGGTTCAGCCGCATCGAATGGGTTTAAGCCGATATGCAAATATCGCACCCTCAGAGCGAGACTACACAATATAAAGTAGGTGAAACAAATGAAAGCAGTTATCGTGACCGGTGGCAAGCAGTATACCGTTGCTGAGGGCGATGTTATCTTCGTTGAGAAGCTGAACGCCGAGGCTGAGTCCACCGTCAACTTCGACCAGGTTCTGGCTGTTTTGGACGGCGAGAATACCAAGATCGGTACTCCCGTTGTGGAAGGTGCTAAGGTCGAAGCCAAAGTCGTTAAGAATGGCAAGGGCAAGAAGCTCACTATCTTCCGCTACAAGGCCAAGAAGAACGAAAAGAAGAAGATCGGTCACCGTCAGCCTTACACCAAGGTTGAGATCACCAAGATCGCTCTGTAATTGACTATGACAAGATGCGAATTTTTCACGGAAGACGATCGAATCACCGGATTCTCCGTCTCCGGCCACAGCGGTTATGCTGAAAGCGGCAGCGACATTGTCTGTGCCGCCATCTCCGCTGTTGTTTCCATGGCAGAGGCCACCATCAATGATGTGTGCGGTGCCAAAGCCAAGGTTCGGGTCAAGGAAGAGGATGCTCGCATCACTCTGACCCTCCCCGCATCCTGCGATGAGGAGGAAACTGTCCAGGCAGTATTGGCCGGATTGCTCCTTTACCTCTGCAATTTGCGGGATGATTATCCTGATTATATCGAAGTTTTGGAGGTGTAACACCATGATGAAAATTGGTATTCAGTTCTTCGCTCACCACAAGGGCGGCGGTTCTACCAAGAACGGTCGTGACTCCGAGGCCA
>JAZOBY010000027.1:0-1614 GCA_045596215.1 Faecousia sp. | reverse complement strand
GAACCTTCTTTTCACCGGCCTTTACTTCTTCAAAATTTTCTTTATTTACCTTCAAAACTGACATCGTTGTAACTTCCTTTCTTGTTTTGTGAGTATAGTATACCCGATCTTACGATTTCTTTCTGTGATGAAGTCACATTTTTCCGGCGAAATTTTCCGTTTTTTTGAAACTTCCCTATTGACAAATGAAATTTTCGTGGTATAATATTGATGTTGTCTTTGAGAAGAGACGATATTGCCGAATTGTGTAAGGGTAGCACGACAGACTCTGGATCTGTTTGTGAGGGTTCAAATCCTTCTTCGGCAGCCATAAAGCACTTACAGAAATGTAAGTGCTTTTTTCTTTTCAAAAACCTTTGACAGACAGTCCCCTTGGATGTACAATAGAAAAAACACTTTTTGCAAAAGGAGGGTATTTATGAAGCTTCGATATCCCGATATTACCACCCTGACCCTGGCGGATGGGGACCTCCGCCTGACGGGGAATCTGAACTTTGATGGCGGTTATGTCTCCTATGAGTTAACCGATGGACTTACCGTCCGGTTAAAAAGCGAAAAATCCGGTGTTTCTTTCCTTACCCTGCGTTGGAATATTCCCATGCGTCCCGATGTGAAGGTTTTGGGGGATGCCTGGGAGCGGGGCTACGGTGACCTCCAGTGGCTTCCCATGGATTCCACCCGGGGAATGCCCTGGTACATGGCCATTTCCAATGGGAGCGACAGCTGTCCGGATCATACAAAACGTTTGACCGAATGCTTCGGAGTGGGTGTTCTGCCCAACGCCCTGGCCCTGTGGAAGTGCGACGGGGATGGGGTTACCCTGATCCTGGACCTTCGTAACGGGTGCCAACCCACCCTGCTTGGGGACCGGGTCCTGGATTGTGCCACGGTATATATGAAGGAATACCCCGCCTGCAGTGCCTTTTCCGCCCTGAAGGATTTCTGCCAGGTGATGTCTCCCACTCCCCTGCTGGCCGATCACGTGGTCTACGGCTCCAACAACTGGTACTACGCTTACGGCATCAGCTCCCATGAAGAAATCCTGGCCGACAGCCGTTTTGTCAAGGAAATGTGCCGGGATGCCGAAAACATCCCTTATATGGTCATTGACGACGGATGGCAGATAAACAACGTAGACGCCCCCTGGGATCAGACTAAGCCCAACTTCCCCGATATGAAGCGTCTGGCGAAGGAAATGCGGGAGATTGGGGTCCGTCCTGGCATTTGGGTACGCTACCTGATCAACGGGTTTGAAGGAGCGCGGCGCATCCACACCTTCCCGGAGGAATGGTATACCCAGCGTTCCGAATTTGTACTAGATCCCTCCCACCCCGGAGTATTGGAGTACGTGGCCGAAACCACCCGCCGCCTGGTGGGGTGGGGTTACACCCTGATCAAACACGACTATTCCACCTTTGATATCTTCGGCAGGTGGGGCTTTGAAATCGGGGATTTCCCGGCGGAAGGCACCTGGGGTTTTTACGACCGTACCCGCACCACTGCCCAGATCATCAAGGACTTTTACCAAACCATCCGGGATGCCGCCGGGGACACCATCATCATTGGTTGTAACGCCATTGGTCACCTTTGCGCCGGGATTCATCACTTTAACCG
>JAZOBY010000026.1:0-31597 GCA_045596215.1 Faecousia sp. | reverse complement strand
TCATAGAATCGATATATACATTTACGGCCCGTACTTCGGTGCCGGTGCACTTTGCGACAACATAACGCACTTCGGAAATGATGGAAGCGCCCACAGCGTTCAGATTTACACCGTTGTCCACAATAATGTGCAGGTCGATGGAAATGGTGTCATCCTCGTGGAACTCCACGCGGACACCCTTGGACATGGATTCTTTGCGAAGCAGGTGGTACACGCCGTCGGAAACGGAGCGTGCGGCCATACCCTTTACGCCGAAGCAGTTGGAGGCGGCGGTGCCGGCGATGTCGGAATAGACATTGGTGCTGACATTGACGGAGCCTTGTTCGTTGGTTTGGCGGATCATAGATCGTACCTCCTTATTAAAGTCGAAATTTAAACCATGCTTTCTTCCCAGCAGTCGGGAGCGGTCAAGCCCATCATCTTCACGACGGTGGGAGCTACATTGGCAAGGCCATAAGTACCGCCTTTGATTTCCCAGTTGGTGTCCTTGTCGTAAATGATGAAGGGAACGGGGTTCAAAGAATGGGCGGTACGGACAGAAGTCTTGCCCTTCTTGGTTTCGGTCATTTGGTCGGCGTTGCCGTGGTCGGCGGTGATCAGCACGGTGTAGCCGTACTTGTCAGCAGCATCCAGAATGGCTTTCAGGCCATTGTCCACGCATTCCATGGCGTACACAACCGCGTCCATAACGCCGGTGTGACCCACCATGTCACCGTTGGGGTAGTTACAGCGAATGAAGCCGTATTTTCCGGAAGCCATGGCATCCACCATTTTCTCGGTGATTTCCTTGGACTTCATGGCAGGTGCCTGCTCGAAGGGAATCACGTCAGAGGGAATTTCCTCGTAGGTTTCCAGCTCTTCGCAGACCTTGCCGGAGCGGTTGCCGTTCCAGAAGTAGGTCACATGGCCGTATTTCTGGGTTTCGGACACGGCATACTCTGTAACCTTTGCCTCACACAGCACTTCCGTCAGGGTGTTCTTGATGACGGGGGGCTGTACCAGATAATGCTCGGGGATGTTCAGGTCGCCGTCGTACTGGAGCATGCCGGCAAATTTCACGCCGGTGTAATCGCCCCGGTCGAATTTATCAAAATCCTTGCGATCAAAGGCAAGAGAAATCTCCTGTGCCCGGTCGCCCCGGAAATTGAACAGAATCACGCTGTCGCCGTTTTCAATTTTGGCAACAGGTTCGCCATTGCGTGCAATGACAAATGCAGGCAGGTCCTGGTCGATGACGCCGGTCTCTGCACGATAGGTTTCAATAGCCTCAGTCGCGGATGCGAAGAGGCGGCCCTGAGCCTGAACATGGGTTCTCCAACCCAGCTCCACCATTGCCCAGTTGGCTTCATACCGGTCCATGGTCACCTGCATACGGCCACCGCCGGAAGCAATGGCATAGTCACAGCCGTCGGTGTTCAGCTCGGAAAGAACAGCTTCCAGCTGACCCACGTATTCCAAAGCGGAGGTGGCGGGGACGTCCCGTCCGTCCAGCAGAATGTGGCAGTAAGCCTTCTTCACACCCTCAGCCTTGGCCTGACGGAGCAGGGCAATCAGGTGAGAGATGTTGGAGTGGACGTTGCCGTCAGACAGCAGGCCCATAAAGTGCATGGCCTTGCGGTCAACGGCATTGGCAACCAGGTCTTTCCAGGTTTCGGACTGATACAGCGTGCCATTTTCAATGGACTCGCCAACCAGTTTTGCACCCTGGGAGTAAACCTGACCGCATCCGAGGGCGTTGTGACCAACCTCGGAGTTGCCCATATCTTCATCAGAGGGCAGGCCGACGGCAGTGCCGTGGGCTTTGATGTATGTGTGGGGACAGGTGGCCAAAAGATTGTCCAAAGTGGGGGTTTTTGCCACGGTTACAGCATCGCCGCTGCCGCCGTCGCCTTTGCCCACACCGTCCATGATTACCAGAACAATGGGTTTTTTCATAGATTATCTTTACCTCCAAAATCTGATTCAAGTCAGAAAATTGCAAAATACCAGTCATACTATTGTACAACATTTTTGTTCGAGATACAAGCAGTTTTTTCTCTTTTATATAATTTGTCGAAATTATGCACAACAGAAAGCAAGGAAAGGACACTTTTTCATCGCAATACCCACAAATATTACACAAATTTTAAGCAAAAACAAATTTTTGAGGGAAAAAGTCAGAAAATTCATATTGCCCTACCCGGCTTTTTGTGGTAGAATAGCAAAAAAATGTCGAACCGGGAGGAGACATCGTGAGAATAAAAAAATCGCTGTTTCGCGTGTTGGGTGCGGTGTTATTGCTCTGTATTTTGCCTGTTGGGGCGTTTGCTTTACCCAATCCCCCGTCTCAGGCGGGAGCACGAAAAATAGAGGGCGGCCAGCGGGATTTCTTATGGCCCGTGCCGGGCAACTATAATCTTACCAGTTGTTTTTTGGATAACCGGGCCCATTATTCTCTGGATATGGATGGTGCGATGGGAGATCCTGTAGTTGCCTCCTACGCCGGCGAGGTCATCGGAATCAACGACGAAAACAGTAGCTCAGGCTGGGGCAATTATGTGCTTTTACAGCATGCATATACGCTCAAAGGTGGCAGCACGATCACATTGTACAGCCGCTATGCCCACTTAAAAGATGTGTTGGTTGCCGTTGGGGACAGCGTAACAGCGGGGCAGAAGATCGGCACCGTGGGTGCTACCGGATCTGTGAACACTTCTACCGGTGATGGCTCTCATCTGGATTATGATATTTTGTACGGCGGAACCTCTCCGTCCTCTACATACGCGGTTGATCCGTATATCAACGAGCTGTTGGAGTTGCCGGAAGAAATCTATACCACCTCCGGCAGTTGCTGTCAAGAATATGTGGACTACATCAAGGAATTTTATAATAGTTGCTCCCACAAAGCCTACGATGCGGACGGTTTCTGCACCGAATGTGGGGATGCTTTTGATTGGGAATCCACCAAAAATGTGAGCAAGCAGGGTTATTATTCCGCTGTGAATGCAACGGAGATTTATAAAAAGCCGTATAAAACATCGGAAAGTGTCAAGGTACTGAATGCCGGAGAAGAAATCACAGTCAATGGCACGGTGACCAATGCCGCCAAGGAAGCCTGGTATGAGGTGGAGTTTGCCAGCGGCAGCACCGCGTATGCACCCAAATCCGCGTTGAAGTTTGTAAGCTACTTTGAATCTGAAATCACAGGTGCACTGACCACACTGACCGACGGACAGGTGCTGGAGCCCAATCCCCATCGGTTGGACGGAAAGATCACTTCCCGCTATCCCCTGAAAAAAGTGGTAGGCTATCTGGACGGAAAATGGTGCGGTTCCTGGTCCGGAGACGGAAAAACCCGGGAATTGGCGTTGCATACCACAGAGATCAACACCTATGTGAGCTTTGGCACCCTTGCTACCGGGGCACATACCTTGGTGATCACCGCAACGGATACCACCGGGCGAGAGGCCGAAGAAGTCATTTCCTGTACGTTTTATATTGCCAAGGAAGCGGAACTGATTACAGTTACCTATGCTGCAGAGCCCCAAGAGGAGACAGTTACCCTTGTGGCCGGACAACCGCTGGGAGAGCTGCCGGTTCTTCAGCAAGAGGGTGCAGTCTTTTTGGGATGGTTTACAGAGCAGGACGGCGGGGAGATGGTGACAGAGGAAACCGTTCCCACGGAAAATATCACATTGTATCCCCGTTGGGAACAGGTGGTTTATACCGTTACCTTTGAGGATCAGACCCAGCAGATCCCCCACGGCGGATATATCACAGAATTTCCAGACAGCCCCAAGGCAGGCTACCGGGTGTCCGGCTGGTTTACAGCAGAAGGCGTGGAAATTACAGAAAACACGCCCATTACTTCGGACCTGGTTCTGTATCCCGAATTGGAACGGACAGGGTACGTGCTGACGCTGGATCCCAAGGGCGGAAGCGTGTCTGAGACTGAGATTATTGTGCATTACGGCGAGATCTACGGCGACCTGCCCATGCCCACTCTGGAAGGCTATGAATTCCAGGGCTGGCGGCTTGGGGGCCAGATGATTACTGCAAAGTCCATTGTGATGATGGACGAAGATCATACGGCGGTTGCCGTGTGGGGCAAAAGAGAATCCCAGCCCACTTGGGTGCTTCCGGTCGTGCTGGTAGTCGTGGCAGTTTTGGTAGTTGGCGGAATCGTCCTTGACCAATTCCTGAAAAAACGTGCACAAGAGGAAGAATGGGTATAAAACCTGCCATCCAAAAAGTTAACCGCGGACACGAATGAATGTGTCCGCGGCTTTTGCTTATTTGCCCAGTTCTTTATTTTTCTTGTAGGCGGCGACCACACATTCCATAGCCGCAGAGCGGAAACCGCCCTGTTCCAGTACCCGGACACCTTCAATGGTGCTTCCACCGGGGGAGCAGACTGCGTCTTTCAGTGCACCGGGATGGCGGTCGGAAGACAGGAACATCTTTGCCGCACCTTCCATGGTGGCGGCGGCATACACCATTGCCTTGTCCCGGGGCAGACCGCAGGCCACAGCACCGTCGGCCAGAGCCTCGATCATCATATACATATATGCCGGGCCGCTGCCGGACAGAGCACTGGCGGCATCAATGAGATTTTCCGCAAGTGCATCCACAATGCCACAGGGAGCCATGTCGGTCAGCCAATCGGAAAGGGTGGCATCGTCCACCAGTTCATTGCAGCAATACAGGATCACGCCCTTGCCCACAGCGGTGGGGGTGTTGGGCATGATGCGGATGATGGGCAGCTTCACGCCCACCATGGCTTCGATTTTCTGAATTTCCACACCGGCGGCCATGGAGATCAGCAAGGGTTTTTTCTCCGCCAGCATCTCCTTCAAGGGAGCCAGGCAGGATGCCATAATATGGGGCTTGACCGCCAGGAAGATCCGATCACAGTCCTTGACAAGGGTTTCGTTGTCCGTGTGGGTGATGCCCATTTCCTGAGCGAATGCCTTGGAATAGTCGGAAAAGTCTGCAACTGCGATGTCTTTGGTAGAGTTACAAAGGGCTCGGGCCAGGCTGGAGCCCATATTGCCGCAACCGATAAAACCGTATTTCATAATTTCCTCCTTACCGGATGTGTCCGGTGCCGTGAATGACGTACTTATAGGTGGTCAGTTCCCGCAGACCCATGGGGCCACGGGCGTGGAGCTTTTGGGTGGAAATGCCCATTTCACAGCCCAGGCCGAACTCCCCACCGTCGGTAAACCGGGTGGATGCGTTGACATAGACTGCCGCACTGTCCACACAGGCGGTGAAAACAGCTTCTGCTTCGCTATCCTGAGTGACGATGGACTCGCTGTGACCGGTGGAGTGGGCGGCAATGTGCCGTACCGCTTCATGGACATCTTCCACACATTTTACGGCCAAAATGTAGTCCAGAAATTCTGTGTCAAAGTCCTGCTCCGTGGCTGGCGTGCCGGCTATGTATGCGGCGGCTTCCTTGTCCAGACGAAGTTCTACATTGGGGATTTCCTCCCGGAGCATGGGCAGGAATTCCGGTGCGATTGCCCGGTCTACCAAAAGCACTTCCTCAGCGTTGCACACGCTGGGCCGGCTGGTTTTTGCGTTTTTTACGATTTTCAGTGCCATGGCAAGGTCAGCAGTCTTTTCCACATACACGTGGCAGATACCGGTGCCGGTGGCGATACAGGGAACCGTGGCGGTACGGACGCAGGCATTGATCAGCCCGGCTCCGCCTCTGGGAATCAAGAGATCCACATAGCCGTTTGCGGTCATCAGGGCTGTGGCACTGTCCCGGGAAGTGTCCTGCACCAGATTTACCGCATTTTCCGGGATGCCCACAGAGGTTAAACCGGCACGCAGAGCGGTGACGATGGCGTTTGCACTGCGAAAAGCCTCTTTTCCGCCCCGCAGAATGCACACATTGCCGCTTTTTAATGCCAAAGCGGCGGCGTCACTGGTGACGTTGGGACGGCTTTCGTAGATGATGGCGATGACGCCCATGGGAACGGAGACTTTTTGAATTTTCAACCCGTCAGAGCGGGTGTACTCGTCCAACAGAAGTCCCACCGGATCGGGCAAGGCTGCCACATCCCGGATGCCCTGGGCCATGGAAGCGATACGCTGAGAAGTCAGACGCAGTCGGTCCAGCATCACAGTGGAAATGGTCTCTTTTGCGGCATCCAGATCCAGCTGGTTGGCGGCAAGAATGGCATTTTCATTGGCAAGCAAAGCATCCGCCATGGCGTGAAGTGCCGCGTTTTTCTGTGCCGTAGTCAGCCGGGCAATGTCCGCCTTGACTGCCTTGGCGTTTTGAAGCATGTTTAACATAAGCATTTCTCCGTAAATCGGGTTCCCACGGCCTTGCCGTCCAGAATATCGTAGAGATTTTCAGGGCGTGCACCGTTGGCGATGACCATATCACAGCCGCAACCAAGGCAAATTTCTGCCGCATGGAGCTTGGTGACCATGCCGCCGGTGCCCTGGGTGGTGGAGCTGACTCCGGCCAAAGCCAAAATACTGTCGTCCACCTTGTTGACACGGTCGATCAATACCGCATTTTCGTCCGTGTGAGGATCGGCGGTGTACAGCCCGTCAATGTCAGACAGCAGAACCAGAAGATCCGCCTTGACACTCTGAGCCACGATGGCGGCCAAAGTATCATTGTCACCGATGACGATTTCGTCGGTGGCGATGGTGTCGTGTTCGTTGATGATGGGGAGTGTGTCCAATTCCAGCAAGCGGTTCAATGTGTTGATGAAATTGGTGTGCCGCTTTTCGTTGGCGGTGTCGTCCCGGGTAATCAGCAGCTGTGCCACCGTATGGTGATATTCGCTGAACAGCTTGTCATAAGTATACATAAGCTCGCATTGGCCCACAGCGGCGGCAGCCTGCTTGGAGGGGATATCCGTAGGCCGTTGACGCAGACCCAATTTGCCCACGCCCATGCCGATGGCACCGGAGGATACCAGAATCACTTCATGCCCGGCATTTTTAATGTCACTCATAATTTTACAGAGGTCTTCCACCCGGCGAATATTCAGATGTCCCGACGGATGGGCCAAAGTGGAAGTGCCGATTTTCACAACGATACGCATAAATTCCCTCCTTGCGATAATATTTCATATTGTATACCCTGCGAAGCGTAAAGTAAAGTACAAAAGCGAAAAAATACTGTATAGATCTGGAAATTTCGTAATTATTTGTTCACAGTCTGTTGATTTTTGTCGAGGCCTATGGTATAATGACCCACATACAAATATCCACGGCGTAAAAACTTTTTGGAGGTATCAACCATGTTTTGTGAAAAATGCGGCAAGCAAATTCCTGACGGTTCTGCCTTTTGCGACGGTTGCGGAGCAAATCTGACCGAATCGGCTGCATTTGCCCCTGCTGCACCTGCCCCTGCTGCTGCACCTGTGGCGGCACCGGCAAAAGCCCCATTCTTTGCTACATTGCTGGCAAAAGTAAAAGCAATCCATCAGAAGAATAAACTGATCTTCCCCATCGCCGGTGCGGTAGTCGTCGTAGCGATTGCTTTGGTTATCGTTTTTAGCATTCTGGGTAGGCAAGTGTCCATGAAGGATTATATGGACGTCCTGGCAGAAGGCTATGACGGTTACGGCTACGTATCCTTTGACTTTGGTCATACTTCTTTCGGCATGCGTGCGGTCGGTGACAAGGATGTCAAGGGTTATGACGCGGAGCTGGAAGAAGAGGACGATTTCCGCTACATGGAAAAGGGCGATGTTTCCAAGGAATACCGGGATAATTTCCGGGATGCCCAAAAACTGGTGGATAGCATTGAGTACGAAGTGATCTACCCCGAAGACAAGAGCAACGGCAGACTGTCCAATGGCGATGTGATCAAAGTTAAGATCACATGCAAGGAAAGCTATGCCGAGGATCTGGGTCTTACATTGCAGGATCTGACCTTTGAATACACGGTGGAAGGCCTGAAAGCAGTCACCGAGCTTGACATTCTGTCCTACTTCGACCTGGTGGGCGAGGGTTATGACGGTTACGGCAAAGTCCAACTGAAATGTAACTATTCCGGTACAAAACAAGTCGGCAACCTGATCCTGGACATGACAGAGGGCAATGAATACATCTCCTATCACTATGAGGAAGAGGAATGGACCAGCTCTATCTATCCCTACATCACCACAGACAGATACAACAAGTCCAATGGCGATACCGTAGAGGTCCAGGTCGATTATGCTGAGAACTATTTCATTGAAAGCGGCGTAAAGCTGGTCAATCTGACAAAAGAGTACACCGTCAGCGACTTGAAGGCAAGTCAGGAAGTGGATCTGCTTTCCTACTATGACATCAAATTCATTGGCTTGAATGGCAGCGGCCATGGCGAAATCACGCCCAAGCAGGAAACCGCTACCTTTGGAGAGTACACTGTCAATCTGCAAAACGGAGAATGGACCAAGGACGGCCAGTATGTGGGCTATACCAGCGTGTATCTCAGCGATACCTACGGTTTGTCTAACGGCGATACTGTCAAGGCCTACGTCAGTTACAGTGAGTACACCTTTGGTGAGGCGGGCGTAAAGTTCATCAACGCAGAACAGACATTGGACATTTCCAACCTGGCTGCTTATGCCACATCTGTGTCTGAAATTAAGACCTATGAGGATGTGGCGAAAGAGGATATGTTTAACATCACCAATTATCTGAACAGTAATTGGGGAGAGGCTGTCCACAATGAGTGGTTTGCCGAGTATAAGAACCAGGTTATTGGCGAAGATATGGCACTGTATAAGATGGTGCTGACGACTCCCAAGAACACAGACTCCTACACGAAAAATACTCTGTGGATGATCTACTCTGTTACTGTCAGCGATAATAAGATCACCACACCGACTACCTATTATTTCGCTGTTAGTTACAATAATGCAGCAGTCTATACCGATGGCGGTCTGTATGTGGACTATGGTGTCAAGTACAGAGGCTATGCGGATTACGAAACGCTGTATGCAGAACTGATCGACAGTTATAATCTGAACATTGATGTCAGTGAATAACATAAATTAAGGAGGAAACAATTATTATGGCTAATTTCTGTAGATTCTGCGGATCTCCCCTGGAAGAGGGTCAGGTCTGCGCCTGTCAGGCAAACCAAGCTGCTCCCGAGGCAGCACCCGTGGCAACCGCCGCTCCCGCAGCTGCACCCGCAGCTCCTGGTCTCGGCAACAAGCTGGTAGAGACTTTGAAGAACTTCTGGAAGGCTCCCAAGGCCACCGCTGCTGCTGTGGCAGAGGATAAGCAGGGTATGACCGTAGCCGGTATCTTCGCCGGTGTCAATGTGCTGGCAGTATTCTTCTTCCTGTGGCGGATCATTGGCATGATGCTGACTGCCATCGCAGACATGGGCGGTGCTGATGTATCCGACCTGGAAGATATGGTGGATATCGAGTATCCCATCTTCCCCATGCTGATTGCCGGCTTGGGCATCACTGTGCTGGGCATTCTGATCGGTGCTTTGGTAGTGTTCATTGCTGCTAAGATCAATAAGCAGGCTGTTGATTTCAAGAAGCTGATCGTTGTTGAGGCGGTCCGTTCCGTGGTTCCCACCGCTCTGCTGGTCGTTGGCATCGTGCTGGGCCTGCTGATGGCTGAATTGCAGTTTGTCGTTTTGGCTCTGGTTCTGGTGCTGTGGTTTGTCAATGTCTGTGCTGACATCCGTGATGTTGCCGGCGTGCAGATCATGGAAACCGGTAAGTCCATGGCCATTCACACCCTGATTATCTGTGCTGTTTTGGCCATTGGTGTTTACCTGATGGTCACCATCGGCGGCTGGGGCATCGGCGAACTGTCCATTGAGGGTGCAACTCTGAATGAGGCCTTTGAGAAGATCGGCGAAGCCATGGAAGAAGGCGGCGGCTTCCTGGGCATGTTCATGGGCGGCATGTTCTAAGAAACTTTTCCTACATAAGCAAACGACCGATTTCCTACGGGAAATCGGCCGTTTTTTTGTAGGAGCGAGCATTGTTCGTCCGCGAGCGGCGGATTGCCACCCTACATTGGCAATTATTGGGGGAAGAATTCCCGAACAGCCTCAAAGTAACCCTCTGTATCCAACAGGTAAGAAAGGCCGTGGCCGGCACCGGGCACGGTGACCAGCTTCTTTTTGGCGGTGCAGGCGTCATAGTTTTTCTGACTCATGTAACAGGGGACAAAACGGTCGTCCAGGCCGTGGAAAAACAGGACTGGTACGCGAATGTTCGGTGCGGCTTCCAGGGCGGAGTAGCTCTCCGGGTCAAAGCCGCCGTAGATCCTTGCACCCAATCGCACAAAGAAATATCCCAGCCGGGGCGGCAGCTTCATTTTGCGGATGACATGCTGAATGATTTCCTTTGCGGAGGAAAAACCGCAGTCAGCCAGTACACCGACTACATTGGGAGGCAGGGGCTTGCCTGCGGCCATCAGCACCGTAGTGGCACCCATGGAAATGCCCGTAAGCAGGATTTTACAGTCCGGGCCAAATCGTTTTACCGCAAAGTCTACCCAACACAGACAGTCCCGATGCTCCCGGATGCCGAAGGTAATGACTCTGCCCTCACTGGCACTGCAGGCACGCTGATCCACAATCAGAGCACTTCTGCCCAAGGCAAAGCAACGCTGAACAGCACCGGAAAGATCCCGTTCCGCAGTGCCCCGGTAGCCATGAAACATCAGTTCAATGGGTGCGTTGGGGGCAAATTCATAGTATTTTGCGTAAAGTGTCAGTCCGTCAAAGGTTTTGAGAGACATCTTTTCGTGGGGCAGCTTCCGTGTTTCCCGGGTCCACTGTGCCATACGTTCGTGGTAAGGCTTGTAGATGGATCCTTCGGGAAGATCAATGTAGTCCGGGTCGGTCTGCTTGGGCTTGGGATTGTAAAACGCCATACGAAAGCATACAAAAGCCGTGCCCAAAACAAGTATAACTGCCAGCAGCAGAAGAATAAGCAAAATTTCCATAGAATGCTCCTAAATCATTGATACGGCAATTATAACATCGATATGCATCAGATTGCAAGGGAAAGAAAAGAGCGAATCCACGCCGCAGTGGATTATTTGCAATGTGGAATATAGTTTTTGCCATTTACATTTCAAAAAATTCGCTGTATAAAGAAGGCATAAGCAATTACCACAAATTGCTACGATTTTTAAAAGGAGAACGGTAATATGAAGAAACTGAATGTTGCCATTATTGGCCAGGGCAGAAGTGGTTGTAACATCCACGGCAAGTATTTCCGTAGCGAGAAAAACGAATTTTATACTGTGAAATATGTTGTGGAAACGGATGCTTACCGCAGAGAAAAGGCTGAAGGCCTGTTTCCCGGCTGCAAGACTTTTGAGAAGTACACCGATCTGTTTGGCCTGGAAGACATCGATCTGGTTGTCAACGCCACGTATTCTGAGATGCACGGTCCCATCACCAAGGACCTGTTGCTCCACGGCTTTAATGTGCTGGTAGAAAAGCCCTTCGCCCGTACCCGTTATGAGTGCGATGAACTGATCAAGATTGCAAAGGAAAAGAATCTGGTTCTGGCTGTATTCCATCAGACTTTACACGAACCTTACTTTCAGTTTGCTTACAACACGGCTAAGTCCGGCAAGCTGGGCCGCATTTTGCAGGTTCAAATGCGTTACAATGGCTTCTCCCGTCGTTGGGACTGGCAGACTCTGCAGAAGAAGTGTGCCGGCGGCACTTACAACACCGGCCCGCACCCCATCGGCATCGGTATGGGTTTTCTGGATTTCTCTGACGATGTACAGGTGGTTTACAGCAAGCTGGATAGTGCACTCACCAGCGGTGACGCTGACGACTACGCAAAGATTCTGCTTACGGCTCCCGGCAAGCCCCTGGTTGACATCGAGATCAACAGCGTTGACGCATATTCCGATTACAACCTGAAGATTATTGGTACCCGTGGTACATTGAAGAGTGGCCTCGGAAAGGGTGAGATGACTTACATCATTGACGGTGAAAATCCCGAGCAGCCCTTGCAGGAAGATTTCCTGAGAAATGCGAACGGCGATCCCATCTACTGCACCGAGGATCTGATCAAGCATACTGAGGAATTCGAATTCGATCGTAAGAATTTGTCAGCCCCTCTGTACGAGTCCCTCTACCACAGGATCGTGGACGGCACTCCCATGTATGCGACTCCTGAGATTGCCGCGAAAGTTATCTCTGTTATCGAGACTGCTCACGCTCAGAACCCCATGCCCGTTAAGTTCTAAGACATACAAAAAACCACG
Organism: Faecousia sp.; assembly: GCA_045596215.1. Taxonomy (GTDB): domain Bacteria; phylum Bacillota; class Clostridia; order Oscillospirales; family Oscillospiraceae; genus Faecousia. The sequence goes on along the minus strand of JAZOBY010000026.1, from coordinate 19,378 downwards.
GCTCTGCCGTGGTTTTTTATTATGCAAGATAACCGGCCAGGCGGCGTGCCTCCCTCTGAGGAGGGAGGTGGCATTTGCGAGGAATGAGCAAATGACTGGGGGAGAGAAAGCAACCTCTCTCCCCCAGTCTTTTTGCTACGCAAAATCCAGCCCCCTCGTCAGAGGGGGCCGTGGGTATGTGCGTAACCGCATCTGCGGTGGCATAATTAATTCATCGTCCCCTCAGCTCGCTCAAAAAGCGTACCGATGCGTGCTCGCAGGGCAATGGCTTCCGGTGTGTTGGCTGTGCCCTCGGTGTCGATCCACCGGGCGGAGGCCGCCTGGGCATCTTTGAGGGTTTGCAGATCCATGCTGAGGTTTGCCACCCGGAAGGTGGGCAGGCCCGATTGCCGGGATCCGAAGAAATCACCGGGGCCACGCATTTTCAGATCTTCTTCCGCGATTTTGAAACCGTCCGTGGTTTTGCACAGGGCTTTCAACCGGGCAAGGGTTTCCTGATTCCGGTTGTGACTGGTGAGGATGCAATAACTTTGATGACCGCCCCGGCCCACACGTCCCCGAAGCTGGTGCAGCTGGCTCAGACCGAACCGGTCGGCATCTTCAATCACCATCAAGGTGGCGTTGGGCACGTCCACGCCTACCTCGATAACCGTGGTTGCCACCAAAACATCCGCTTCGCCCTTGGCAAAGGCGGCCATGGCGGTTTCCTTTTCCGTGCCTTTCATCTGTCCGTGAATTAGCAAGATCCGCAGATCGGGAAAGACGGTCTGTTGTAAGGTGTCCGCCCATACCGTGGCGGCTTTGATGCCCAGATCCTCATTCTCTTCCACTGCCGGGCAGACCACAAAGCATTGATGCCCCTCTTGTACCTGTTTGCGGATGAAGGCATTGATCCGGGCCCGGTAGGATTCGTTCACAAGGAACGTATCCACACTTTTTCGCCCGGGGGGCAACTCGTCGATAATGGAAACTTCCAGATCGCCGTACATTAGCAGGGCCAGCGTTCTGGGGATGGGGGTAGCGGACATCACCAACAGGTGAGGGTCGTTGCCCTTGGCGGACAGCTTTGCCCGTTGGCCCACGCCGAAGCGGTGCTGCTCGTCCGCGATCACCAGGCCCAGATTTGCAAATTGGGTGGTGTCGGACAGCAGGGCATGGGTGCCGATGGCAAGGTCAATGTCCCCGTTTTCCAGGGCGGTACGTACCAAAGCTTTCTGCTTGGGCGTCATAGAGCCGGTGAGCAGGGCGGTGTGCAGTCCCAGGGGCTCCAAAAGCCTGGACAGGGAATGATAATGCTGCTCCGCTAAAATTTCCGTAGGTGCCATCAGGGCCGCCTGATGGCCATTTTTTGCGGCCAGATAGGCCCCCGCCGCGGCCACCATAGTCTTGCCGCTGCCCACATCGCCCTGAACCAGCCGGTTCATGGGTGCACCGGAGGACAGATCGGCAATGATCTCCTGAATGGCCCGGGTCTGTGCTCCGGTAAGGGAAAAGGGCAGAGCCTGACAGAAAGGACGCAGATCCAAGTTGTGATAGGGGGTTGTCTTTTTCTCCGTCCGGGCTGCACGCATGAGGGAAAGCCCAGCGGAAAAGACGAAAAATTCCTCAAAAATCAGCCGCTTTTTCGCCATCTCCGCCTCGGTCATATTGGCCGGTTCGTGGATGGCATAATATGCCCGGCTGGCATCCAAAATGCCGAATTCCCGGCGTACCGATTCCGGCAAGATCTCTGCCGGTGGATCGCAAATGGCCAATGCCTGACGCACGGCTTTGAGCATGGCAGCATTGGAAAGACCGGCCGTCAGGGGATAAATGGGCAGTACCCGCCGGGTGGTTACCGGCTGTGATTCCAAGGATTCAAACACGGGGTTGGTCATGCTGTAACCTACAAAATCCCCGGATAGCGTACCGTAGAAAATGTATTCCTTGCCGTATTGCAGCTGCTCTGCAGCGTATTTGTTATTGAAGAAGGTCAGCGTCAGCCGGGCGGTGTGGTCAGCCACCTGCACCCGGGTCAGATCCAGACCCTTGCGGATGTGGGCGGTGCGGGGTGTGTTCATCACCATGGCCTTAAAGCATGCCGGGACATCCACTTCCATTTTTTCAATGGGCAGGATTTTGGTGCGGTCCTCATAGCCACGGGGGAAATGGCAGATCAGATCCCCCAGAGTAAAAATATTCAGTGCGGCAAACCGCTTTGCCATGGTGGGTCCCACGCCTTTTAAGATGGTAATGGGATCCGTTAATCTCGCCATGGTGTTCACCTCCTAAGCCTTCTCCTTGAGGAGAAGGTGTGAAAAATCTTTGATTTTTGACGGATGTGGTGGTGTCGCACAGCGACATTTAAATGATTACGGCTGCTGCGCAGCCTACACCACATCAGTCATTTGTTCGTTCCTCACAAATGCCAGCTTCTCCGGAAGCGAGAAGCCTTGGGGGACGGTTATCAACCAACCTCTTCCCTTATCTTCTGCGCCAATACACAGTCCTTTTCATAGGGACAAGAACCGAAGTTGCAATCCACATCGGTGACGTTACCGTCCTCAACGGTGACTGCCACCATGCGGCTGGTATCCATACACCGGCAGTAGCCGCTTAAAAAAACTTCTTTTTCCATTATTCTGCCTCCGTGATGCACAGTCCCATGGGAGCGAGGGAGACCCAGTCCGGGGACAGGGATTGCAGATGATAGCCAAACAGCACCGTACCGCCGGAAATTTCCCAGTTTTCATTACTCCGGTTTACATAACATCTGAGCGTTTTCCCCTCGTATTCCCGGGTAAAGCCGATTCTGTGATCCCGGGCATGGAAAAAGCGAATGTCGCCCAACCGCAGAGCATCCTGCTCCTGACGCAAAATGCCCAGCTTCCGGAACCAGTCCATCAATTCCCGATTTTCCCTGCCCCAGGGATAGGTGCGGCGGTTAAAAGGATCGTTGTAGCCCTCCATACCCGCTTCGTCGCTGTAATAAATGCTGGGACTGCCCGGCAAGGTATATTGCAGAAACGCAGCCAGATGCAGCCGTTCCAGGGCGACAGACATCTGATCCGGAGAAAGCTGCCGGGCGGCTTTTTCTTCCCGGCTGCCGTCAAAATCGTCCACAAGAGCAGTTAAAATCCGGGGGCTGTCGTGGGTGCTGAGCAGATTCATGTTGCTGAGCAAAACTTCCTTGGGATAGTTCTCCGCGATGGTCATCACCGCATTTTCCAGGCCGCGGCCGTCGTCCTGACCCCGGAGAAAATTTAAAATGGCGGTGCGGAAAGGATAATTCATCACGCTGTCCAGCTCGCCATCCACAAAATAGCGGCGAAGTTGGCCGTAGGACTCCTTGTTGGAAGCGTCCTCCCACACTTCCCCCATCAAAAGGGCATCGGGGCGAATTTCCCGGATGCGTTTTTTCAGCAGCACCAGAAATTCGTTAGGCAGCTCGTCCGCCACATCCAGCCGGAAGCCGTCGCAGCCGGCGTTCAGCCAATATTCTACCACGCTGTCACGGCCTGTGATGATATACTCCACAAAGGCGGGGTCCATTTTATTGACGGTTGGCAGGGTGTCAAAGCCCCACCAGGACGCATAGCTGTCCGGCCAGTTATTGAACTGGTACCAACTGTAATAGGGGGAATCTTGCGTGCAGTAAGCACCGCCCCCGCCAAAGGTGCGGTCCTTGTCGAAATACAGACTGTTGGAGCCGGTGTGGGAATACACGCCGTCCAAAATCACCTTGATACCATGAGCATGGGCAGCGTCACACAGGGCACGGAAGTCTTCCATTGTGCCCAGCATGGGATCGGGCGTTTTGTAGTCGCCGGTGTCATAGCGGTGACTGGAAAAACTCTTGCTGATGGGATTCAGATACAAAATGGTGGTTCCCAAAGAGGCGATGTAATCCATTTTCTCTGTAATGCCCCGGAAATTGCCGCCGAAGAAATCGTTATTGAGGATTTTTCCCTGGGCGTTGGGCCGCCAGTCCACTTCTTCATCCCAGTTTTTGTGAACGGTATAGGGTTCCAGCTTGCCGGTGAGGTCGCACTCCCCGGATTTGCAGAACCGATCCGGGAAAACCTGATAAATGGTTGCACCCTTTGACCATTCGGGGGTGTGAAAATCCGTCGGCACGCAGCTTATTTGCCACAGAGCACCGTCTTCCATGTTGGTGTCGTTGCCGTACTTGAACAGACGGAAGCCACCGTCACGGGTGGTGATATAAAAATGGTAAAAGTAAAGACCTGTATTTGAGAAGGAGAATTCTCCCCGGAAGATCTCATATGCTCCCTGCTGGGAAACCTTCGCCATGGGCACAGCCAGGGCAAGACTGCCGTCCGGGTGGCAGAGGATACACTCCACCTTGACCGTTGGCACCGTTTCGGGGATATGAATATGCAGTTTGCAGATCTGGCCGGGGATCAAAGTTCCAAAAGGCTCTTTGAAAGCGGACAGCTTGCTGTCGAACAAAATACGCATATACGGCTCCTGAGTAGTTGATAAGAAAATTATACACCATCTTTCCGGTAAATGGAAGAGGTAAAAAAGGTATGAAAAAACTCCCTCCAAGTCAAACTCGGAAGGAGATATTTTCAGAGAATCAGGCCAGCTTGTTCAGCTTCAAAGTCAAGCTGCTCTTCTTGCGGGCAGCGTTGTTCTTGTGGAGCAGACCCTTGTTGACAGCCTGGTCAACAGCCTTGATGGCAACCTTGTAAGCGGCCTCGGCCTCAGCCTTGTCGCCGGACACCAGAGCGGCGTCAAACTTCTTCAGGTTGGTCTTCAACTCGGACTTGTTTGCCTTGTTCTTCTCGTAAGCGATCTTGGAAGAAATGACATCCTTCTTAGAGGACTTAATGTTGGGCATCGTATTACACCTCCTTGTTGCATAATCTCATACATTTTCACATTATAGCGTGTATTTTCAATAAAATCAATCCCTTTTTTGAAAAAATATTTTTTTCCGAAAAGTAAACCGGTGCAGGGCCCAAAACAGAAAAAATACCGTTTGTCAAGGGGAATTTTTCGGGATGAAAAATGGGCATTGTGAAAAATGCAAAGGGCGAAAAAGTGGGAAAAAAGTCGAAGGAAGTCGAAAATAATTATGTAAACAACAGCAAAATTTTACCCCATTTTTTCATCCAAAAACGGTCTGTGGAAAAAGTTGTGGAAAATGTGGAAAAGTCAATTCCATCAAAGAAAAAATCGCCCAACGGCCGGGGGGAACCCTCGACAAAAATGCCATTTTTTCAAGAAAAACGTGTTTTCAGAAGTTGCAATAATTACGTGTTACGGAAACGGAAACTGTAAAGAAGTTCCAGTTCTTTTTTGATGAAAAAGTTGGATTATTCGGGAACAGTGATGGAAAAAATCCGGAAACAGGAAACTCTTTCCACATTTTTTTGGTGAAATCACCAAAAGGCTTTTGGGTATCATCCGCCGCCAAGTGGAGATACTGGAAACAAAGCCAATAGGAGGTTGCAAATGCAGGGAAAAGTAGAAATCTGCGGTGTGAATACCGCAAGACTCAGAACCTTGCCGCCGGACCAAATGGAAGATTTGCTGATCAAAGCCAGTGCCGGGGATGAAGATGCCCGTCAGGCACTGATCGAGGGAAATCTGCGTCTGGTGCTTTCCGTGATCCAGCGATTTGACAAGCGGGGCGAAAGCCCGGACGATCTGTTTCAGGTGGGGTGCATCGGCCTGATCAAGGCCATTTCCAATTTTGATCCCACAAAACAGGTAAAATTTTCCACTTATGGTGTGCCCATGATTGCCGGAGAGGTGCGTCGGTATCTGCGGGATAACAGTGCCATCCGGGTTTCCCGCTCCATCCGGGATGTGGCCTATCGGGTACTGCAATGCAAGGAAGGGTTGCTTCTGCAACTGGGCAGAGAGCCCACCTTGGAAGAGATATCCAAGGAGCTGGATCTGCCGGTTGAGAGTATCAGCGAGGCAATGGACGCGGTATGTGCCCCGGTGAGCCTGTATGAGCCGGTGTATGCTGACGGGGGCGACCCCTTGACGGTGATGGACCAGGTGCGGGATACCAAAAATACCGAGGGCCATTGGATGGAGCATATTACGCTCCAAAATGCCTTCAACGCCCTGGGACAACGGGAAAAAGAGATTCTTTCTCTGCGGTTTTACGATGGCAAGACCCAAATGGAGGTTGCTGACATGGTGGGCATCTCCCAAGCCCAGGTCTCCCGGTTGGAAAAGGGTGCAATTTCCGCCATGCGAAAAAGCGTGACGGTGTCCTAAGTCTTGGCCCCCTCTGACGAGGGGGCTGGCACGGCATAAGCCGTGACTGGGGGAGAGAAACTACCCCTCAGTCAGCCTGCTCGGCTGACAGCTCACTGCGGTGAGCCCGGTCGCGGCTCTGACAGTCCACAGGACTGTCATTCACTACCGCGACTGCGCTTCGCTTACCCCTGACAAGGGGAGCCAAGACGGCCTGCGGCCGTAGGGGCGTGCATTGCACGTCCGCAAAATGTAACCCAGGAAGTGCATTGCACTTCCGGGGTTACATTACATATTCGCTTTAATGGCAGAAATCAGAATGTCACCGGCTACCACCCGGTCCTCTGCGGCGAAGCCGCCCCCGAAATTGTCGGAATACAGCACCTGGGCGTTGGGTGGGAACTCGTCGTCACCCTCCCAGACCAGAATCTGCATCCGGTAGCCGCCCAACAGTTCAAACTGATACCCGGCATCGCCGTGGTTTACAGGCGTTGCACCCATTTTCTCACAGGCAGAGCGGAAAGCGGCCACTCTTGTGCCAAAGGTGAATGCTGCCCGGGTCAGTACCCGGCCGGTGTAGGGCTTGATGTACAGCTCTCCCCAGGGCATCTCCCGGAAAGTCAGCCAGGAACCCTGGTCAGCCACAGCCTTGCCCTCCAACAGATACCGCAAAAGGAAGGTCTGAGTGGGCAGTGGGGGCAAGTTGCCGCCATCCAATGCCCGGATGGCGTAATCCGGATGGGAAATGGCGTACTCCCGGTTAATTAGGTTTACATAAAATTCTTTTTCATCCCATTTTGCACCGGTGCGTGCCACGGCATCCACCGGATCTAAGGCACGGAACAGATTTTCATAGTAGGAAAAAGGTACTTCTTCTTTGTTGTTTTCGATTTGCATAGTAGTTCTCCTGTTGTGGATGTAGGGACCGGCGTCCTCGACGGTCCGCAATACCCTCCCCTCGGGGGAAGGTATTTATTCCTGCTTGCTGTTAGGAAACAATCCTGCATCGGTATGGGGGATGAAGCAGGCGGCGACGAAAGAATCCATATAACCGGGGTAGGTGGACAGTTCCAGATAGGTCATATTTGCACCCACTTCGGCACATTTTGCGGTTGCCTCGTCGCTGATGACCATGGCATACGCACCGGTCAGGGAGGAATTGCCGATGTAGCTGAATTTCTCCAGCTCCACATCCGGGAACATACCGATATTCACTGCATTTTTCATGTTGATGCCGGAGCCGATGCCACCGGCTACGTACACCCGGTCAATGCATTCCACCGTCATATCCACAGACTGCAAGAGTGTGTCGATGGCGGAGAAAATCGCACCTTTTGCCCGGATGAAATTGTCAATATCCACCTCGTTGATGGACACTTCCCGGCCGGTCTGCGTTTCTTCCGGGAATGCCAGAATGTAGCGGCCCATGCCGTGCTCATCCCGGCCAACACGCTTGCCCTCACGGACAAACAGACCCTTAGCATTGATGATGCCGCAGCGGTACAGCTCGGAAATGATGTCGATAATGCCGCTGCCGCAGATGCCCACGCATTTCTGCCCTGCGTCGCCCACGATGGTCACGGTGGGCTCCATGGTGTCCTTGTCCAGGACGCAGGCTTCCACTGCACCGTCGGTTGCACGCATGCCGCAGGAAATGTCGCCGCCCTCAAAGGCAGGACCGGCAGAGCAGGCACAGCTCATGAGAAAATCCCGGTTGCCGAACACGATTTCGCCGTTGGTGCCCAGGTCGATGAACAGGCTCATTTCGTCCTTGTCCCAAATGAGGCTTGCCAGTGTGCCGGCGGTGATGTCGCCACCCACGTAAGAGCCGATATTGGGGGCAATGATAACGGAAGCCAGCGGATTGACAGGCAGATGCAGATCCCCCGCCAGCAGCCCCTCCCAACCGAAGAAGCTGGGGATGTAGGGATCCATACGCACCGGGTCGGCATCCACGCCCACCAAAAGGTGATTCATGGTGGTGTTGGCACCCACGCTCAGCCGCAGGACGCTTTCGGGAGCGATCTTTGCGGAGCGGCACAGATTGCGGATAATGGGGCTCAGGGTCTCGTCCACGATGGCTTTTTGCAGTTTTTCCTTACCACCGGGGCGGCTCTGCTCGATGATCCGGTTGATCACGTCAGCACCGTAGCGGATCTGTCCGTTGCCGGAAGAGCCTTTTGCCAAAATCTTGCCGGACTGCATATCCACAAGTACCATAGTGACGGTAGTGGTGCCAATGTCAATGGCACAGCCCACCAGGGCGGTATCCTGAGGGTTGCATATTTCCATGCAACGGAACGTATCGCCGTCCAGACGGCCCTTCACGGCCACAGTAAAATCAAATTCCCGAAGAACCCGGGCCAGCTTGACCATGACGGCATAGGGAACTTCTACTTTGGATACGCCCAGAGCATCCTGTACCGCCCAGGTCAGCCGTTCAATATCCGGCATGGTGTCGTCTTCCGAGGGAGCGGCCATGGAAAGAACAGCACAGCGGTATGTATTTTCAAAGGTAATGCCGCTGGCTTTCAGCTCCGTTTGCGCGGCCTCGAAAATAGCCACTTCCTGCGGACTGCTCAAATCCGCGGTCTTCATCCGGGACTGATAGGCGGACGCGATGTCCGGCACCAAAACCGTACAGTCGCCCACCACCTTACAGTTGCAGCTCAGCCGCCAGCCGGCAGAAAATTCCTCTTCGGAAATGTGCCGGGAGGGGATGGAATCCACATTGCCTTCCAGTAATTTCACCCGGCATTTGCCACAGGAGCCGTTGCCGGAGCAGGGAGCATCGATGGCCACATTGGCCCGACGGGCCAGTTCCAGAAGATTGTCGCCAAGGTTGGCCTCAATGGCCACTTGATGTGCACCTTCCAATTGAAAAATAACCTTAGCCATGGAAAAACCTCGCTTTTTCGCATTTTCCTCATTATAGCACAGAAAGTCAATGTTGACAATAAAAAGGTGCGTTGCCTTGCGACAACGCACCCAAATGATTCAATTACTTGCACAGCTCCTTGGCTGCTTCCACAATGTGGTCAGCGTCCAGACCGAACTGTTTCAGCAGGGGCACGGCGGGGCCGGAGTGACCGAACTCGTCGTTGACACCGATGCGACGCATGACCGTGGGGCACTTCTCAGCCAGCACAGCGGCGACAGCTTCGCCCAGACGGCCGATGATGGAGTGCTCTTCGCAGGTGATGACCTTGCCGCACTTCTTGGCAGCTTCGAGCACCAGTTCTTCGTCCAAAGGTTTGACGGTGGCCATGTTGATGACCATGGCGTTGATACCGGCCTGGGCCAGAATCTCGCCAGCCTGAATTGCCTCATAAACCAGCAGACCATTGGCGATGATGGCAACGTCAGTGCCATCGCGGAGAATTTCACCCTTACCAATCTGGAAGTGGAAGCCTTCCTCATGGAATTCGGGAATTGCCAGTCTGCCGAAACGCAGGTAAACAGGGCCGTCAATTTCATAGGCAGCTCTGACAGCGGCTTCTGCTTCCACGCCGTCAGCGGGGCAGATGACGGTCATGCCGGGGATGGAACGCATCAGAGCGAAGTCCTCACAGCACTGATGGCTTGCACCGTCCTCGCCAACGGAGATACCGCCGTGGGTAGCACCGATTTTTACATTCAGATGGGGATAGCCGATGGAGTTACGCACCTGCTCAAAGGCACGGCCTGCGGCGAACATTGCAAAACTGGATGCGAAAGGCACCAGGCCGGTGGTGGACATACCTGCGGCGATGCACATCATGTTGGCCTCGGCAATGCCGCAGTCAAAATGACGCTCCGGGAATGCTTTTTTGAAAGTGCCGGTTTTAGTGGCACCTGCCAGGTCGGCATCCAGAACTACCAGATTTTCGTGTTCTGCACCCAACTTGGCAAGGGCTGCACCATAAGCGTCACGGGTTGCTACTTTTTTTACTTCTGCCATCTTATTTGCCCTCCAATTCGTAAAGAATTGCCTTTAACTCATTCATTGCGATCTCGTATTCGGCATCGTTGGGTGCCTTGCCGTGCCAGCCGGCATCGTTTTCCATGTAGGAAACATCTTTGCCCTTGGTGGTGGACATCAAAATGGCGGTGGGCTGACCCTTGACGGTCTTTGCCTCGTTCAGTGCCGCCTCGATGGCATCGAAATCGTGGCCGTCAATGGCGATGGTGTGGAAACCAAAGGCCACCAGCTTGTCAAAAATGGGGTAGGGGCTCATAACGTCGGCAATGTTGCCGTCGATCTGCAAGCCGTTGTTATCCACGACCACAACCAAATTGTCCAGCTTGTAGTGTGCGGCGGCCATGCAGGCTTCCCAAACCTGGCCCTCCTGAATTTCACCGTCACCCAACAGGGTGTAGACACGGAAATCCTTACCCTGATGCTTGGCACCCAGAGCCATACCCACAGCAACGGAAATGCCCTGACCCAGAGAGCCGGTGGACATATCCACACCGGGAACGGTGTTCATGTTGGGGTGGCCTTGCAGGTAGCTGTCGATGTGCCGCAATGTGGGCAGATCTTCCACGGGGAAGAAGCCGCGGTGGGCAAGGACAGAATACAGGCCGGGAGCAGTGTGACCTTTGGAAAGAACAAAACGGTCACGGTTTTCAGCCTTGGGATTCTTGGGGTTGATGTTCAGTTCCTTGAAATACAGGTAGGTGAACAGCTCTGCGGCAGACAAGCTTCCGCCGGGGTGACCGGCTTTGGCCCCATGGGTGGATTCGATGATACCCATACGGACCTTTGTTGCAATGCATTGCAACTGCTTTTTTTCGTTGGATGTCATGGATTTGCCTCCTATAAAAAATATCAAGTGTGCGTATTCATGTGGTTTTGTATTGCCTGGAATGTTTCGTCGCTGATCACATGCTCAATCCGGCAGGCGTCATGGGATGCCGCCTCCCGGGAAACTCCCAAACGGACCAGCAACTGGGTGAGGATGGTGTGGCGATCCAGAATCTTTTCAGCGAAGACAAGACCCTTTTCCGTCAGATGGATAAAACCGTCTTTTTCCACGGTGATAAAGCCGTCATTTTTTAAAAGACCCACAGCTCTCGATACGCTGGGTTTGGAATAACCCATGTACTCGCTGATGTCCACAGAACGGACTTGTCCTTTTTCACGGGAAAGGATCAAAATGGTTTCCAGATACATTTCGCCGGATTCCTGCAATGCCATACGCTACCTCCTTTGCGTTTGCTGCATTTAGCATACCATGAAAGAGGGAAATTTGCAAGTATTGGACAGGAAAAATAAATTTCCCATTGCAAGGACGATAATTTGTGGTATACTGATGGTACAGAGCGGTTTAACCGCCTGATTGTTACAGGAGGTAATGAAAATGTCCAACAAATATGCAGGTACCCAAACCGAAAAGAATCTGATGGCCGCATTTTCCGGAGAATCCGAGGCTCGCAACAAATATACCTATTTTGCATCCAAGGCCAAAAAAGAAGGCTACGAGCAGATCGCAGCCCTGTTTTTGAAGACAGCTGACAACGAAAAGGAGCACGCCAAGCTGTGGTTTAAGGAGCTGAACGGAATCGGCAACACTGCTGAAAATCTGGTGGCTGCCGCCGCAGGCGAAAACTACGAGTGGACGGATATGTACGCCGGCTTCGCTGAGACCGCCGAGAAGGAAGGTTTCCCGGAATTGGCCGCCAAGTTCCGCCTGGTCGCCGCCATCGAAAAGCACCATGAGGAGCGTTACCGTGCCCTGCTTCACAATGTGGAAGCTGCCGAGGTCTTCGCCAAGAGCGAGGTCAAGGTTTGGGAGTGCCGCAACTGCGGCCATATCGTGGTTGGCACCAAGGCTCCCGAGGTTTGCCCCACCTGCGACCATCCCCAGAGCTATTTCGAAATCCACGCGGAAAATTATTGATAAAAAATCCCCCAAGAGGGGGATTTTTTATGTCAAAACCACACGCTTGCATTATATGGCTGATTCTGTTATAATCATGGGAAAAGAAACAAAGGAGCATCGTTATGATTATACGCAAATCGGAGCGAGTCCGTAAGATCCACTCAGATATCCGGGGCCCGCTGTATGAAGAAGCCCTGCGGATGCAGGCTGCCGGCACGAAAGTACTGAAACTGAATACCGGCAATCCAGCAAGTTTTGGCTTTACATTGCCGGATAGCGTGCGCAAAGCTGTCAGCGAACATCTGGATGAGGCAGTGCCCTACTGCGATGTCAAGGGTATGCCCGCTGCCCGGGAGACCATTCTGCGTTACCATCAGAGCAGAGGTATGCAGGGCATTACTATGGACGATATTTTTATCGGTAACGGTGTCAGCGAGGTGGCCTCCATGCTGATGACCGCCCTCATGGGCAGTGCGGACGAAATCCTCATGCCTGCACCCTGCTACTCTCTGTGGAGCAACAACGCCTACACCTGCGGTTCCATTCCCGTGTTCTACCGCTGTGACCCCAATAACGGCTGGAACCCCGATCTGAAAGATATGGAGTCCAAGATCAATGTGGCCACCAAGGCTATTTTGGTCATCAATCCCAACAACCCCACCGGTGCAGTGTACAGCAAAGAGACACTGCTGAAAATCGCGGAGCTTGCCCGGAAATACAATCTTGTTCTGCTGTCCGATGAGATCTATGACCGGCTGGTGATGGACAATCTGCCCCATTATTCTCTGGCGGCTCTGGCTCCGGATGTGCCCTGCGTGACCTTTAACGGCCTTAGTAAGTCCCATATCATTTGCGGCTTCCGCTGTGGCTGGATGGTATTTTCCGGTGGCAATGCGTTGGATGAGGTCAAGGGTGCGGTGATGCAGCTTGCAGCCATGCGTTTGTGCGGCAATGCAGTGACGCAGCTGGCTGTGCCGGCTGCGTTGGCAGACGCTGAAAGCACAAAGGCCATGCTGGTGCCCGGCGGCCGGCTGTATGAGCAGAGAAAGGCCACCATCGAAGTGCTGGAAAAAATCAAGGGCGTATCTTTGGTGCCCAACCGGGCGGCGTTCTACCTGTTCCCGGCATTGGATACGGAGCAGTTTGATTTTGAAAATGCCCAGGATTTTGCCATGCGGTTGCTTCACGAGAAGCACATTCTGGTGATTCCCGGCCGGGGCTTTGACTGGCATGAGGATTTGCGATTCCGTATCGTCATGCTCCCGGAGCCGGATGTGATGCACCATGCCATGGAAGAGCTGGCGGACTTTTTGGAGAAACACAGAAAGCAATAATCCCATCGGGCCAGTTTTTATACCGAAGCCACAACGACTTTATCGGCAAGAAAAATTCCTGATTATACCATTTTTTACAAAAAAACAGCGCAATGGTAACACATTGTGCTGTTTTTGTGCGTTAAAAACTACGATTTACCTTGATTTTTACAAGATAATACTGTATACTTTATGATGTGATAATGTGCGGAAATAGGCTTATTCTAAAATCCGCAAATTGCCGGGAGAATTCGACATTGGAGAGAAGAACAATGAGCAAGGTTAAGGTACAGCAAACTGAAAAAGCACATAGAAAACCGGGCATGAAGCATTGGCAGTGGGTTAATGTTTTTTTGATGCTCTTTGACCTGACCGCAGCCGTAGTATCGTATTTTCTTGCGTTGTGGCTTCGCTTTGACTGTCAATTCAGCGAAATTCCTGCAATGTATCTGGATGCCTGGCTGAGCTATATGCCCATTCATGCAGTTTTGAGCATCGTGGTGTTCTTGTGCCTGCGTTTGTATCAAAGCATATGGCGGTTCGCCAGCTTTGTGGAGGCAGAACGAATCGTACTGGGCTCTGTGATTTTGACCTTTTCCCATGCAGTGGGTATTACATTGCTGTTCCGGCGGATGCCTATTACATACTATTTCATCGGTGCTTTTGTCCAGTTTGCACTGGTGTTGACGATTCGGTTTGGATATCGTTTTGTCCTGTTGGAACGCAAAAAGAGAATGCGTGCAGAGCAGCAGGCATCGGCCAGCCGGGTAATGCTGATCGGTGCAGGTGCGGCAGGACAGCTCATTTTGCGGGATTTGCACAACACAGACGTTATCAATGAACGGGTGTGCTGTATCATCGATGATAACCGGAATAAATGGGGCCGCTTTATTGACGGCGTGCCCGTTGTTGGCGGCCGGGACAAGATTTTAGACAGCGTGGAAAAATATCAGATTCAAAAGATCTTCCTGGCGATTCCCAGTGCAACGGTGGCACAACGTCGGGAAATTCTGGAGATCTGCAAGGAAACGAATTGCGAGCTGAAAAATTTGCCCGCGGCATACAGCATGATACACGAAGATATCACAGCCAAATCCCTGAAGGATGTGGCGGTAGAGGATCTGCTGGGCCGGGAACCGGTCAAGGTCAACATGGAGGAGATCTTCCGCTTCATCGAGGGAAAAGTCATTCTGGTGACAGGCGGTGGCGGTTCCATCGGTAGCGAGCTTTGCAGACAGATCGCTCAGCACAATCCCAAGAAGCTGATCGTTTTTGATATTTACGAAAACAACGCCCATGCCATCGGATTGGAACTGCGGGACAAATATCCCCAGCTGGACCTGGAAGTGCTGATTGGCTCCGTCCGGGACAGCAGACGGATCAATCAGGTGTTCAAAACCTACCGTCCGGATGTGGTTTATCATGCGGCGGCACATAAGCACGTTCCTCTGATGGAGGACAGTCCCTGCGAATCCATCAAAAACAACGCCATTGGTACTTACAAGACGGCCTTTGCGGCGATGATGAACGGCTGTAAAAAATTCGTGCTGATTTCCACGGACAAGGCAGTCAATCCCACAAATATCATGGGTGCGTCCAAGCGGCTGTGCGAAATGATCATTCAGTCTTTCGACAGAAAGATCCGGGAAGGCAGAGTGGACGAGCTGTCGCTTTTGCATGTCCATCGGGTCAGCGAAGAAACCAACAAGCAGGAGCTGCCCTGCATCACAGTGCAACCGGCAACGGATTTTGTGGCCGTGCGTTTCGGCAATGTGCTGGGAAGCAACGGCTCTGTCATTCCCAGATTCAAAGAGCAGATCGCAAAGGGCGGCCCGGTTACGGTGACGCACCCGGATATCATCCGTTACTTTATGACGATTCCGGAGGCAGTATCTTTGGTGCTGCAAGCCGGTACATACGCCGACGGTGGCGAGATTTTTGTGCTGGACATGGGCTCTCCCATGAAGATCGACACATTGGCAAGAAACCTGATCCGTCTTTCCGGACTGCGTCCGGATGTGGATATTCAGATTACCTATACGGGTCTGCGTCCCGGCGAAAAGCTGTATGAAGAAAAGCTGATGTCCGAAGAGGGCATGCGTACAACACCCAACCATCTGATTCACATCGGATGCCCCATTCCCTTTGACACCAACGTATTTTTGAAACAGCTGCAGATGCTGATGAATGCAGCCTACGACGGTAAAGAGGATGCCATCCGTAACCTGGTGTCGGAAGTGGTTCCTACTTACCAGCCGGCAGGTAAGCACGGCAGTGAGAATAAGGGCGAAGTGTACGAAAAGCAAATTTCAGAAACAGAGAAAATCCCCACAGGTGTATAATTGCTATTTAACCGAGGAATGTGCTATGAAAAAACAGAGCAGAGGAGAGGCAATAGATGTACAAAAATTGTTTTGGCTACATAAATTCAGAAGTATGAAGGTAAAAACACCATAGTTTTAGAAGCCCAGTTCGGTTTCGTATTGAACTGGGCTTTTATAGCCCAGAGCGGCCGCTGGTCGCTCATTATTATAGTAATACGCATACTCGTCCAATAGCTTCGGAACGTCCTTGGCAGTCGCCAGACCGAAGTATGTTATTCAAAATAAAAAATTTGCTTCATATCAGCATAAAACTCGCTTTTTGGGCAGATGCTGAATTTCTCAAAGCATGGTTTGGTAAAGGTCCACCAATGTTGTGTCGTTTCATCCTTTTCCATTTTTGCCATGTCAGCCTCATAGTCCTCGCCCACATATTCAAAGTAGGCAAAAACCAAATTGCCATGTCTGAAAATTGAATAATTGCGTAAATTGCATTCGTGAATAGTACGCAAAACCTCCGGCCATGGGTTTGCATGAAGCTCCTCATACTGCTGAATTTTATCTTCTTTCAATCTGCCTAACTGACCAAAAATAATCTTACTCATACAGCAACCTCACAAAATTATTCCGACATATAGGTAACGATAAGTCGGTCTGTTTTAGCAAGTGTTTTTCAACCTTGCAAATTCGTTTGCGTTGTTCCTTTACCCCAATGTTTTTGTAAAGGAACTTTGCTCTGAATAAATTATACTATGCTTTCCTCAAAAAGTAAACCTTAGTCGTACATAGGAAGGCTCCCACAGGCCAACCCCTGGCAGCCCATCGACATTATGTTTTCGTTCTCCCAATTAGAAAAACTGGAGCGGCACCGTTGACGCTGCGCCACTCCGCATAAAACGAAATATTCCTACATAGGGGTTCTTTTTTGTGCTGTCCGCACAAACTGGGGCAGTTCAATCGGGGGAGGGCTTTTTTGTTACCTGTTCCGGTATGATCAATTTAGACTTTTCTTTTTTTGCGGATTGTGTTATTCTATAAAAAAGGAGGAGTTTTCCATGAAGTTATATATGAAAAGATTTACTTCCGGCTTGATGGCACTGCTGCTGGTGCTGTCGCTGTTCGTGGGTGGCTTGCCTGCAAAAGTCTTCGCGGCGACCGGCAGTTATACTTACAACACAGGCACCCGGCATGACTACAATGCCGTACTGAGCGATCAGGCTAAGGCGTATTATACCGGGGATTATACCTGGGAAAAGCTGTCTGCGTTGGAGGGCGGCACGGAAGATTGCCTGGATCAAAGCAGTGCCATGTTCCAGGCTTTGAACGAGCTGATGACGGATACGATGACCAAGAGTGTTTCTTACAGCAGTTTGCCGGATTACTGGGAGTATACGGACGCTTCCGATGGTTCCAGCGGCACAATCTGGTTTTATTGGGATACTACCAGTTCCGGCACCATGAGCCGCGAGCATGTCTGGCCCAAGAGCCATGCATCCTTCCATGAGAATGATGGTGGCTGCGACCTGCATCACCTGCGTCCCTCTATTTCCAATATCAATTCTTCCCGTGGCAATTTGATTATGGGTAATGTTCAGGGACTGTCCGGTGCCAGCGCGTACAGTTATGGTGGCGATGTGGTTCTGTACAAAACATCCAAGCTGTGCGAGGTCAACGACAATATCAAGGGCGACGTTGCCCGTATTTTTCTGTATGTTTGGTGCCGCTGGGAGGAACCGAATCTCTTTAAGGATACGCCCAATCCGATTATTGGTGCCAACGATTCAGCGAACGATGGCGGTAAGGTTATCGAGAGCCTGGACACTCTGCTGGAATGGTGTGCAATTGACCCTGTTGACACCTGGGAAATGAGCCGTAATGACCAGACGGAGAAAATCCAGGGCAACCGGAATGTTTTCATTGACTATCCCGAGTTTGCCTGGTTAATTTTCGGACAGGATGTGCCTGCGGATCTGAATACGCCCTCCGATAATGGTGGAACAACGGTTAACCCCGGCTGTACCCATTCCTGGAATGCGGCTACCTGCACCACTCCCAAGACTTGCAGCAAGTGCGGCACAACCGAAGGTGCTGCTCTGGGTCACTCCTGGCAGGCGGCCACCTGTACTGCACCTCAAACCTGCTCTGTTTGCAATGCAACTACCGGCAGTACCATTGGTCACGCGGATGCCAACGGCGACAAGATCTGTGATACGTGCGGTACTTCTATGGGCACTGTGACACCCCCGGCAGTATCGGGCAGCGGATATATTTTGATTACCTCTGCTGATCAGCTCACTACCGGTCAGTATGTGATGATTGCTGACCATGGCTATGCACCTGGTGTGTATAGCGATGGCTGGCTGACTGCTGTGCAACCTACGGTTTCTGATAATGTTGTTACAGATGCCCAGGGCGGTGTCTGGACGCTGACCTTCGATGGCACTTCGGTCACATTGACCGATTCCAATGGCGTAACTGTGAAACCCAAGTCTGGCAATAACAACGGTATTATCAGCGGCTTGTACGACTGGGCCTGGGAATTCGATGAGAGTACAGGCACCACAAAATTCAAGGGCGTTGGCTCGGACACAACCACCCTGGCGTCCAACAAGACCAGCGGAAACATGTTCCGGGCATATAAGAATTCAACTGCCAGTGGATATCCCTGCAATTTCAAGCTCTACAAGCTGGTTGAGCATACGCATAGCTATGTGGGTACTGTAACCACCGAACCTACTTGCATCGCATCCGGGGTGAAGACCTACACCTGCTCCGGTTGTGATGACAGCTACACCGTGATCATCGCCGCACTTGGCCACGCATATGACAATGATGCTGACAAGGATTGTAACAACTGTGGCGAAGTTCGTGAGGTTGGACCTTTTGCAGATGCAAACCTGACCTTCCTGGGCACTGCCGGTATCAGCTTCCAGGATTACATTGGCATGAACATTATGTTCTACAATGGTACCGCTGCTAACTACGACAAGTTCTACGCTGTTGCTGCTCAGGTCGATCCTGCCGGCAACTCCGTTGAGACACTTTGCAACATGGTGCCTTACTCCTACGAGGGCTATGATTACACCATCTTCGAGCATCCCGTTATGTCTTGGTCCATGACCGAGCAGGTCACCCTGACTCTGTACGCAGAGAAGGACGGTGTTGTCTACGTTGGACAGTCCATCGTTACTTCCGTTCAGGCTCTGGCTCTGGAGAAGCTGGCAACCTTTGCAGCAGCAAACAACACTGTTAACTGTGCAGCACTGGTTGACATGCTGAACTACGGTGCAGCTGTTCAGGTCAACCAGGACCACTTTGTTGAGTCCCTGCCCAGTGCTGGCGATTACGCAAGCTACGGCACGACCACCACTCCTGAATTCAACGCAACCTCCTCCGTTACCGGCAGCGGTATCGTTGGTTACGGCCCCAGCATTTCCATGCAGGCCAAGGTTGAGTTCAACATCATGTACTCCGAAGCAGACCTGGCTGGCAAGACTGTCAAGGCATTTGTTGACGGTGAGGAAGTTGAAGTTCTGTACAACTACGATGCTGCTCCCGGCTGGCCCATCGCCCGTATCGCTGTTGCAGCCAACAAGCTGCGCAGCACCTACACCATCGCTGTGTACGACGCAAATGGCAATGTTGTTTCTCAGGTTAT
>JAZOBY010000025.1:0-2038 GCA_045596215.1 Faecousia sp. | reverse complement strand
GTTCCCACAACTACCGGCAAGAATGTAAGTGCCACCGGTGTTTCGGGCACCAATGTAAGCTGGACCTATAATGCCGTCACCAGCGGCAACAACACCTACATCCTGCATGATATAAAATACGGTCAGCGAATCTATGAGGTATATCCTGTAGGCGGCAGCTGGCTTACTACCATAAGCACAGCTTACCGTTATTACCAATCCGGAAACGGAGACCTGTTTGCCTCCCGCCGTGAGGACGCCTCTGCAGACTTCTTTACCGAAAACACAAGCGGAAGAAAGCTTACCATGACCAGCTTTACCGCCAAGTTTGAAAACCAGAGTAAAGTAGCGCTGATGTATGCTGTGGAGTGCCTTGAAGGAGAAATCCCGGATTTCACCATAAGCGGTGTGGGCTATAAGGTTCAGACCCATCTCTGCGAGGTGGTTAATAGCGGTAACAACTTCAGTGCGAAAGAGCTGCTTGGTTGTGAAAACAAGTCCGAAAATAATTACAGCAATCTAAGTTCTACCACCAGCACAATCGGCGGTACATCCGTAAAAACCCTGTTTGGCACTACGTACTGGCAATACTATGATGTTTACAGCGGAATAGATGAGCTAAGCGATATCGACTATGCTTATATCTTCACCTATGACCGACTGCATATGCAGCTCCAGTTCAGCTTCGCATATGACAGCGATGGGGATGGTGCCAACGAAACAGTAAGCTATGAAGGCATATCCTTCGGTGAAAGAATAGATCAGTATCAGTATGGTTCACCGAATTATGCAGAGCATGAGCTGCTCAACCGAGAAGGCTATGAATTTGTAGGCTGGCTGGATGCTAACGGTTTTGTTTTGGAAGCAGAGGACTGGGAGGGCATGGCTGCCGCCGGCGACGGTGAAGACAGCGCCATGATCTTCATTGCCAAGTGGGAAAAGATCTCCAATAACATCGTGGAGTACTACGAGGACGTTTCTGCTGCGGCCCCCTTTGAAAGCCACTACTTTGACGATGGCGCCTTCTTGGAGTATCCGACTATGACGGTCTATCCGGATGGTTGGGTATGGCAGGAGCGTGGCGAAGGAGCAAGCCGACGTTTCGATTGGGATGTTCCCATGTACGGCGAATACGGCGTACAGGAAGTTCGGGAGGTAGGCGGCGAGGAAGTCACGGTGAATGTGATACGCATTTACGGTGT
Source organism: Faecousia sp. (assembly GCA_045596215.1). Classification (GTDB taxonomy): domain Bacteria; phylum Bacillota; class Clostridia; order Oscillospirales; family Oscillospiraceae; genus Faecousia. The sequence continues at coordinate 857 of JAZOBY010000025.1, read as the reverse complement.
ATGGGACGAATCCCATACGAAGGTTGTCTATGACCCCAATCCGGCCCAGGGAGGTATTCCCGGAACAGCTCCCACCGATGATAATGAGTACACCATCTGGCAATCCGAAGTATCGGTGCAGTCACAGGGTGGAACAGTCAATACAGACCCAGAGATGGTGTTTGCCGGCTGGCAGCTGGACAGAAACGGCGTTGTCTATCAACCCGGCGATCACGTGCCGGTCCAATGGCCGCGTACAATGATCTTTACCGCGCAATGGGCAAAGGCCGAAGATGTCGTCTATCTGCGATATGATCCCAATGGAGGATCTCCTGACACGCTGTATCCCAGCGAAGAAGGCTTTGCCTATAAGTCAGGTTCCTCGGCCGCTGTGTGGAACAATACAGCCACGGATGGCAGCATCTGCTACATCCGACCGGGCTATACCTTCACGGGGTGGAACATGAAACCGGATGGCAGCGGAACGGCATATTCAGCGGATAGTACAATCGTTTTGACTGAGCCAATCACCACGCTGTATGCCCAGTGGGAGTCTGTCCTGCACACCCTTTCCCTGCATAAGGTAGATTCTGAAAACGAAACACCCCTCACCGGCGCCATGTTCGCCTTGTACAAGGATGTGAACGGCACCTTCGTTCTCGCAACCGATACTATGACCACAGGCACAGATGGTCATATCGTATTCTCGGCTCTGGAGGCTAATGTACTCTATAAGTTGGTGGAAGAAAAGCCACCGGACGGGTATGCCATCCTTGCCAAGGAGATCTACTTTAAGTTGCTTCCGGAAGCAAGCAGCGTATCGCTTGTGTTCTGTGATTCTGCAGGCAATGTAGCTTCCACTCCCAGAGGTGTAACTG
>JAZOBY010000024.1:0-6856 GCA_045596215.1 Faecousia sp. | reverse complement strand
CATGCTGTAAGCAAAGAACAGTTGGAAGAACTGAGAACGATTTGCAAAGATATTCTGTCCGGTAAAACACGACCTGAGGATACTCTCCCAGATTATCATGGCCTCGTCCCTAATTATCAAGAGTATGGCAAGGATTATATGTACGCACTGCAGACAACCGTTGAGATTCTCGACAAATTATTCGCACAAACGAACTGGGAAACTCAGACGATTTTCTACCAGGGTTCATAAAACCTAATATAAGAAAAGAATAGGGCAACGTGGAGCAGCCCCTTCGGGGACTGCAGTTTCTCAAGTGTATGATATGCAAATAACTTTAGAATGAACAAACGCCGAAAATTCGTAAAAACTGCTTGAGGTTTTCGAAAAGCTGTAGTACAATCATTACCGATGGGTACTACGATGATTTAGAGCACTCCCGCTCAGCGTCAAAAAACGCCGTTTGGGACAAAAGTTAATATCCGCAGTAGCTCCCATCTTAACCGGTGGGGGCTACTCTTTTTTTATTCATAAGTACCCCTATGTGCTTAAATTCTTGCTTTATAATTTTCTCATTACGGTGTTAATTTTGGCTTATGTTTGTCGGCGTGCTACACCGGTGATAAATTGCAGTTTTTCCATACTTTAGTTTGGTTTTTCCACTGTAATTGGCGGTATTACGCATTTTTGACCACACAAGAGTCATTGCAAACATAAGTAATCGACGGCGTGCACACCGCCAAAACGACGTGCTACACCGGTAAAAACACAAGTGAGAAAAAGATAAAGACAGAATTTAGAAAAATTTTGATGCCATACCCAGGGTGGGAATATCAGAGTTTGTACTGCAGCAGGCTCTGGAGCCGTGTACTGGCACAAAATCGCCACCTGTCCGGGTGGCGATTTTTATGTTTATCTGTTCATTTTAGGGTTTTCTGTGCGACCAATGAGATAGTCAACAGACACATTGAAATAATCTGCTATTTTGATCAACTCATCAATTCCAGGTTCTCGTTCACCTGTTTCATAGCGGCTAATTGTGTTTTGTGTTGTATTCAATTCTGTCGCCAATCTTAATTGAGATATGCCTTTTTTCTTTCGCAATTCTTTAAGTCGCACAAAAATTCTCCCCCTCTCTTGACTTTATTATCCCATAATGGTATATTACAAATATCCCGATATGGGATATTTTGAAATTACAAAGTATATTTACAGAAAGAGGTATGGGTTATTATGTACGTAGTAGCATGTTTTCTGATCGTTTTTGCAATTGCCTTTCATTTTTTTGGCTGGGGCGAAAAAGTTAAGAAGTATTTGATTAACAGAGCAAGCCTGGAAAAAAAGGTTGAAAATATCATTAAAACAGACCTTTCTTCCAAGTATGCACAAGCCGCTTTCTACATCGGCAATAACTACCACCACAGAATGAGCCAAGCAGATTGGCAGAAGTATTGCCAAGAGAGCGTCAACAATACTCTGGACAAAAACTCACAGGAATATGTGGAGGCGGTAGCGCCAATCCTAAATGCGATTGTTCTTGATAAGGAAGGTTACTATCTGCGCAGAGGTATGGAAGATTTGAGCAGGAACCTTGTGCGATTCCAAATTGGTGTGAACGATGATATTTCTCTGAATTATTTTATCGAACCTTACAAGTATACAAAGCACAAAGTGACACAAGAACCGCAGACACAGGCAGAACAACATTATGAAGTCTCCTCTGGAGGGAGTAGTTCTTCCTCGCTGCAACAACGCATGCAGGCAGAAAGAGCGTTGCGTGTGGCGAAACAGCGTTACAGAGATGCAACATCTGCGCGCGTAAAGTATAAAGGCACATCATTGGAAAGTACTTATGAAGCTCGAGAGAAGCAAGCATACGCGGAAATGTTAAGCGCACAAATCAAATATGATAATAGCAAATAAATTATATTCTCCCTCTTTTGCTGATAGCAGCACAGGCTGCAATCAAAGAATCTAAGTAATTAGATTTATAAAGCAATTAATCCCTCTGCTGATTACTCGGCAGAGGGATTGTAATGTATCGGTAAAAGCAGCCGCTGACCGGATGGTCGGCGGCTGTGCTTTATAGGTCTTATTGCCCAGGGGCTTCATCGGTAAGGGTCAGCTGCTCCACAATGGCATCCACGATCCCTTTATGCTCCTTGCCCGTGGCCAGAGCGAAGTACAAATGGCGAAGGGTGTGTTCAAAGGAAATAGTGCGATCCTTAAGAATGGCGATGGTTTTGTCCTTGGCCTCCATGGAAATGTGTGCGTGTTGGAGAACCTCGGTGCATCTGCTGATGTCATCCCCATTGTCGGTCATGAGCGTCTGTCCGTTGATTTGCAACTGAATTTCGGATGCAACAGCTGCCTCTACTTCCAGAACGACGGCATTCTGTGTCGGATCAAACTGGCAGTGGGCCGGAATCTGCACTCCATCCACCAAAAGTGTGACCTGAACGTCCTTGTGATAGCCTTGCAGCACGAAGCGGTACTGTCTCTTCTCAGGCAGAATAGAAGTCTGTCCGCGGGCGGGTTTCAGGGTAAACACGGGCACATCAGTCCAGACAAGGGACATTTCCGTGGTCACGAAGCCGCCGCTTTGATATTCGCTGCCGTCCCCGGCATCCTCATAGAGGGTAAAGGTATTGTCGGCTCCGGGGAAAATCCGGATCTCCAGATTGTTCCCCGCCTCCAGCATGTGGGAATCCTGCAGGGGGACGATGGCACCGGCCTTGGCAAAAACGGGATATTGATCGATTTTTCTGCAAACAGTCAGTGTTCTGCCGGCCTTGCTCACATAGTGCCGCCCGGTGAAGAAGTCAAACCAGTGCCCCTTGGGCAGCCAGACATCCACACTACCCATCCGGGAAGTGGAATTATTGGGAGAGGTGATGGGTGCCACCATCAGCTCGCTTCCAAAGAAGAACTGGTTTTTGGCCTCATATGCACCGCTGTTTTTGGGATACGCATAGTACATGGGCTGCACCAAAGGCTCCAAAAGCGTATGGTTCCGGTAGTTCATCGTATAAAGGTACGGGAACAGCCGGTGGCGAAGCCGGAGCCAATCGGTCATAATCTGCTCGGTTCTGGGCTCAAAACACCAGGGCTCTCTGCGGATAAAATCCATGTTGCAGCTGTGCAGGCGGTTGATGGGAGAGAACACGCCCAGCTGAAGCCAACGGGTACACAGCTCGTCGTCCCGATAGCCGGCCATATGACCGCCGATGTCGTGACTCCACCAGCCATAGCCGATGTTGGATGCAGTGGCGGTAAAATAGGGCTGGAAGTCCAGCGATTCCCAAGTAATGATGGTATCTCCGGAGAAGCCTACGGGATACCGCTGGGAGCCGGGGCCGCTGTAACGGGAGAAAAACATAGGCCGCTTGCCGTTACGGGAAATATCCAGAATATGCAGATGATTCAGCAGCCACAGAGGATCCAGGATTTCCCGCTCGTCATGAAGCTTTCCGTCGGTGTTTTCCTCGTGAATCCACCAGTAGGACTGCCCCTGCTGCCAATCCATCCACCAAAAGGACACGCCGTCTTCTTCGTAGGGATGGTGGAGAATGTCAAAATAATGCTCCATAAATTCCGGACACAGCAGATCAAACCGTACCCGCTGCCGGGTATCCGGATTCACTCCACAGGCAAGTGCCATTTCGCGGTACATTTCCTCGTGGCAGCCAATACCCTGTGCCGGGTGAAGATTAAGGGCGGTTTTCAGCTTGTGGTCCTTCAAAAATTTCAGGAAACCCTTATAATCGGGGAACAGCTCCCGGTTCCATGTATAGCCCGTCCAGCCGTTTTCAAAGCGTCTTCCCTCCCCGTTTTTGCATTCCTCGGGAATCTGGGTAATGTGCCAGTCCATATCCACAACGCTGACGGAGAAGGGGAGCTTCTTTTCTTCAAATTTGAGAATCAGATTCTGATATTCCTCTTGGGTGTAGGCATAAAAGCGGCTCCACCAGTTGCCGAGAGCATAGGCAGGGAGCAGAGGCGGAATACCGGTCAGACGGTACAGATCCTTTACGGCGTCCAGATAACGCAGACCGTAGCCCCAGAAATAGACATCCACCCCTCCGCTCTGACGGACTTCCACCCAGCCGTCCTGATTCAGGACCATAGTATGACTGTCGTCCAACACAGAAAAGCCGTTGCGGGAAACAACACCCCGCTCCAGAGACGTTCTTCCGTTCACATTGTCCAGGGTTTTGGTGGTGCCGCCCAGATCCTCGAAGGCTTCTCCGTAGTTCCAGCAGGAGGCGGGTTCCTCTTTTAATTGAATACGCAGCGTCTCGGGGGCGAATTTCTCGTTTTCCCGATAGGTCAGGATCAGCTTCTCGGTTTCAAGCCTAAGCCAGCCGCCCGCGGAGGTTTGTGTATGGGGTGTTTCAGGGAAATCTCTAAAGAAAACGCTCTGGCTGGCCCGGTCTTCAAACAGGCCAGCCTCATGGTACTCCATGCGAATCAGCGAGGGGGTCAGCAGCGTGAAGCGATAGCGTTCCCCGGTGATGGTATTGGCCGGCAGTGCCACAGGCCGGGTGGGATATGCAAACCGTTTTCTGTTTTTCATAGGGACAACCTCCTTGATGTGAAGGGAACAATGGGGTCTATGCAAATTATACTTAGTTTACAGGGGGAAATCAATAGCCAAGCCTGTGAAAATGGCAGTTTTCTGATTGCATCCAATGCAAAATCGAAGAACAACCCTTGTACATCATTGTAGATTCTGCAATATCCAGCATGGCTACTGTGTAGCTTTTGCTATTCAAAAAGCACAAAAATAGTGTTAACATTTAGATGTACAGTCATAAATTTGTACAAGAACAACTAGGAGGATGATAAGTATATGCGTACAGTCAATCATTGTTCGAAGAGAATACTGGCCATATTGCTGGTCTGTGTTCTGTGCATCAACCTTTGCCTCAGCACCGGCTTCGTGCAGAAAGCTGCTGCAGAGGAAGTCGCCGCAAGCGGCTTGGACCTGATGAACTCTGCGTCCTTTAGCGGCAAAACCGGCGTCCTTTCTTATGATGTGGATAAAAAGGAAGGCTGGATCGGCGGCAACGGCACCACAGCCAGCACCGATTTACCCGCCCGGTATTTTACCTACGACACCTTTGGCGATGTTATCGTGGACGGCGAGGAAGTAGCCCTGGCCTCCCGTGAGATCACCTATTCCGTAACTTTCTCCGATTTTGCTTACGATACCACTACCTACCCCAATGGTGTCCGTCAGCAAGGCGTCAGCTTGATGCTCCAGTATAACGACGGCACCAAGAACTGGACTTTGGAAAACCGCTTTGGCGGCCAAATGTACGCCAGCGGTCACTATATGCAGATCGGTGGCACCGGCAGCACATTGCTGGATGCAAATGCCGGCGCACCGTTTTACAGCGAGAGCAGGAAGAACTCTGTTGCCTATTTCCCCGCTCTGGCCAGCGGTGATACCATTTCCCTGAAGGTCAAGTGTGCTACTGACACCGAGAACGGCTATATCAAGCTGCTGCTCAACGGCGAGGAGAAGCATAGCTTCATCTACACCAGTACAACGCTTCCGGAATTCGGTTTGAAGGCCTACAAGCTGATGGCCAAGATCAGCGACATTTCTCTGACAGTGGACGGTGCTACCGGCTGGAGCCAATGTACAAACCATGTGGAGGGTGAGCAGATTATTGATGCTCAGCCCGGTCTCGGTGTGGAGGGCAGCTGGCATACGGAATGTACTAACTGCGGTCAGATTGTCAATTCCGGCACCATTCCTGCCCTCGTGGGTATGGAACTGATCGATGAAAATGCCTGCCTGTCCAATCAGAAGACCGGCGTTCTTACCTATGATGTGAATGCAAAGCAGGGTTGGATCGGCGGCGACGGAACCACCGCCAGCACCGATGTGCCCGCCCGCTATTTCAGCTTCCCCATCTATAATGATGTTATGATAAATGGCGAGGCTGTGCCCTATGACTCCTGCGAGGTCACTTATTCCGTGACCTTCTCCGATTTTACTTATGATACTGCCACCTACCCCAGCGGTGTCCGTCAACAGGGCGTCATTCTGAAGCTTTTGACTAAGGACAGCGACGGCAACACCTGGCGGTTGGAAAACCGCTTTGGTGGCCAGAAGTACGGCAGCGGCCACTATATGCAGGTCTGGAAGCCCGGCAGCACAGCCGGTGCCGCCAGTGTTCTGGAGGATGTGGGTGCACCCTTCTACAGCACGACAAAGAACTCTATCGCCAATTTCCCCGCTCTGGCTGACGGCGATACCATTTCTATGAAGGTCAAGTGTGCTACTGACACCGAGAACGGCTATATCAAGCTGCTGCTCAACGGTGCGGAAATGCATAGCTTTGTCTATACCGGCACAAGCCAGCCCGATTTCGGTCTGAAGGCATTTAAACTGATGGCAAAGACCAGCAATGCCTCCCTGTTCATAGACGGTGCCACCGGCTGGGCTCCCTGCGTCTGTGAAGAGCCTGTGGTAGAAAAGTACACCAGCAGTGCCACCTGCCCCGAGGGCACTACCCTTACCGGCAAGTGCACCACCTGTGGTAACAAGCACACCAAGGTGATCGACCCCTCCGAGCACACCTACGACTACGATTGCGATGCAGATTGCAATATCTGTGGTGCAACCCGCGAGGCAAGTCACCAGTACGCTAATCCCTGCGATGCTCACTGCATGATCTGCGGCGAGTTTACTAACCCCGAAGCTGCTCATACCATCGTAGCTGTGGAGGCCAAGGAGGCCACCTGTACTGCTGAAGGCAACGTCGCTTACTGGTACTGCTCCGACTGCGGTGCTGCCTGGACTGACGAGGCTCTGACCCAGGTGACCAACCTGAAGAGCGTGAAAATTCCTATGGCCGATCAC
>JAZOBY010000023.1:0-1952 GCA_045596215.1 Faecousia sp. | reverse complement strand
GATGTTGAAGATGGCGGCGGTTTCGGAGTTCAGGCCCAGTTCCTTGTAGTTTTCAACCTTGGCCTTGGCAGCGTTGTAGGAAACGAAGTCAGGTTCGAAGTTTTCCAGCTCTTCAGCGGTGGGGGCGATGAACATGTTCTTGACGAAGTGGGCCTGCCAGGCAACTTCCATGATGAAGCGGATGGCCATACGGCTGTCCTTGTTGGTGCCGCAGAATACGTCCACGACGTAGAGCTTCTTGTTGCTCAGCTGTTCAACAGCCAGACGCTTGCATTCATTCCAGGCTTCCTGGGAAGCGGGCTTGTTGTCGTTGGCATATTCGGGGGAGGTCCACCACACGGTGTCCTTGGAGTTGTCATCCATAACGATGAACTTATCTTTGGGGGAACGGCCGGTGTAGATACCGGTCATAACGTTGACGGCACCCAGTTCGGTTACCTGGCCCTTTTCGTAGCCTTCCAGGGAAGGATCGGTTTCGGCGGCAAACAGCTCTTCATAAGAAGGGTTGTAGACGATCTCGGTAACGCCAGTAATGCCGTACTTGGTCAGATCTAAAGCTTTCATAATTTTTTTACCTCTTTATTCATAAATTGGTTGAATACATTATAGCATAAAAATTGGCAGTTGTAAAGAAAAATACTGTGAGGAAGAGATGTCAACTTTGACAGGAATAGACGGTTTCAGTATCAAGAGAAACACCAAAATGCACATTTTTGATTGAAATGGAGGCATGGCATTTTCTATTATGTCCCGATGGCTATTCTTTTATGCGTTCCCCCATGTATTTCAGAGCTTCCACCTGAGCAGGATCAAAATTGCCGTGCTGATCCACGAAAATATCCACCGTAATGACGGCACCGGCTTCGTTGTTTTTACGGATATACTCAGCCATATATTCCTTGCTGCGACGGACGCCGGTGTTACGCCAGGCGGCGGTAACGTTGCCGTTTCGATAGTCGCCCATGGGGATCAGAAGGTGATTCTGGGCACCGTTTGTGAAACGGCTGGTGAAGATGTAGGTAAAATCGTTGTCTTCCCCACAGGTAAAGCCTTCCTTTTCGTACCACTTAATGGGAGTATCGTCTCCGTTGTCGCTGACGAAGCTTGCGGTACCGCTGTTGAAGGCCGAAAGGACGTTGGGATTTCCCTTGATCATGGCATTGTAGTAAATGGAAAGCAATTCGTTGTTGTAACCGAGGTGGGCATAACAACCGTCCACCCACCAGCCCTTGACCAGATCTCCATAGCGAAGAGCGTATTCCTCCAAAACGGCACCCCAGTTTTCCACAAAATTCCGGTCAACCTTGCCGTGGATCCCGGCTTCGTAGTCCTCGTAAAGGCCCATTCTGGGGCCGGCAACCTTGTCAAAGTGGGGACCGTCACCGGTGTAGTAAAGATACAGGTCAATGTCATACTTTTGAAGGGACTTGGCAATGTCCATGATCAGGTCCCGTTTGGCACAGCCGTCTCCCGGTGCAATTCCGGTGATACGGGTATAAGCCGCGTTGGGGGCGATCAGGAAGCGGGTTCCCTGCATGACGGTAATCACATAATAACCGCACCCAATTTCATGGAGGGTTTCGGCAAGTTTTTCGGTATCGAAGGAATCGACCTGCTCGTTCCATTCCCGAGCCATTTTCAGAATAACGGTTTCTTCGTCGGCTCCATGGGCCAATTCCTCATGGTACCCTTTTTCGCTGCCATAAAGAAAGTGATTGAAAATGCCCCATTTTCGTTGCATCATGCGATCCTGTGGATTCATAATTGTTCTCCTTTATACGTTAATGTGTAACTTTTCAAAAATCAAAGCGGCGGATCCAGCAAAAGGCTTCTTCTACGGCGGGGGTAATCTCAATTTCTTCCCCATTCAAGCGGGGGATCCCGCTTGGATTTTTTACAAGGGACCCCACCAGCTGGGGCTCGTGTCCCCCATAAGTCGGAGGCCAAGCGGT
>JAZOBY010000022.1:0-14654 GCA_045596215.1 Faecousia sp. | reverse complement strand
AGCTGGACGGCCAGGTAGCCGTCGGTCTCGACGGTCTTCTTCTGAGTGACGACACAGGGACCTGCTTCCACAACGGTAACAGGGATCACCTTGCCGCTCTCATCGAAGATCTGGGTCATGCCCACTTTCTTGCCGATGATTGCCTTTTTCATCTTGTTTTCTCCTTTTTAGGTTATTGGTTGACTGGAAGCATTGGGTCTTCCTTGCCAACATGACCCGTCGCCCGATGCTTTTCAGTGCGGGCAGCGGTGAATCCTTATATTATTAATGTATAAGGATTACAGCTTTATCTCTATCTCAACGCCAGCGGGAAGGTCCAGGCTCATCAGAGCCTCAACAACCTTCTGGTTGGGGTTGAGGATATCGATCAGTCTCTTGTGGGTTCTGCGCTCGAACTGCTCACGGCTATCCTTGTACTTGTGGACAGCGCGAAGGATGGTAACGACTTCCTTCTTGGTGGGCAGGGGAATGGGGCCGGACACGGCAGCGCCGTTGCGCTTTGCGGTCTCGACGATCTTTGCCGCGCTGGAGTCGATCAGCTGATGATCATAAGCTTTCAGCCGGATGCGGATCATTTGGTTTGCCATGGTTTGTTTTCCTCCTTGATTTTCGTACTCAGTTTTACTTGGTTTGGCTGGGTACGGTCGAACTGTTTTTTGTCTTCACGCCACCGTGCGTATCATTCTGGGCCATGAAAAATGGCCGACGCAAGCCGACCCTTTTCCAAGGCGCAGCGATATACGCAGCGCAAACCTTGGACAGTTCAGCCGCCCGATGACCGGACATACTCCGCAGAAGTTACCGTTTTTTAGACGCAATCTCCTGCATCATCGCAGTGCGCGCATAATTTCCCTATACGCGCTCGATTATCTTACCACTGTTCCCATACTTTGTCAAGCATTATTTTGGAGTTTTTTATAAAAATTTCTCGGTTTTTTCGTAAATAACAACGAATCTCAATTTTTAAGATTTTCAGCGTTTTCCATAGCTTCCCTGAGTATCATAACCGCCGCAGGCGGCTTGGCTCCCCTTGTGAGGGGTAAGCGAAGCGCAGTCGCGGTAGTGAATGACAGTCCTGTGGACTGTCAGAGCCGCGACCGGGCTCACCGCAGTGAGCTGGACAAAATCTTTGATTTTGGACTGAGGGGTAGTTCTCTCCCCCAGTCACGCTGTACGCGTGACAGCCCCCTCCGCAGAGGGGCCAAGATGACTAACGTCGCAGTGCAAAAGGCTCGCTTTTCAGCGAGCCTTTTATAACCCTCCCCCTTGGGGGAGGTTGGATTTTTGCAAAGCAAAAAGACGGGTGAGGGGCTAACAACGAAACCCCTCATCCGTCAAAAATCAAAGATTTTTGCCACCTTCCCCCCAGGGGGAAGGTTTTTATTCACATTCTTTCACGATCCGCTTCATTTGGTCCCATTTGGATTCCATATCGGCAACCAGCTTGAACTGGGTACGGCAACGGTCCAGATTCTGACCCTCATAATGGGTAGCAAAGTATGTATCTCCATTGAGATAGTCCGTCAGGAAACGCACGCCACATTCCAGGGTCATCAGCTTGGCACCCATGGGTAACATTTCCCGCTCCGTCTCCGTCAAACCGGGGCAAGCAGACAAGAAACCCTTGGTGTAGGTCTCGAACAAGCTGATATCCATCCATACCTTGTCCAGATCCTTTTCATCCTCAGCTGCGGTAGCTGCACCAAAACGGATGGAATCACCAAAATCGTACAAGCTGGAACCGGGCATGACCGTGTCCAGATCGATGACGCACAAGGGCTTGCGGGTGGCTTCGTCCAGCATGACGTTGTTCAGCTTGGTATCATTATGAGTGACTCGCAGAGGGAGCTTGCCCTCGGCAAGCATACTCACCAACGTACCGGCCTCCTGCTCTCTTGCCAAAGCAAAATCGATCTCAGCACGCACATCCTTTGCACGGCCGCAGACATCGGATGCCAGTGCCTCTTTGAAAATGCGGTAACGGTCTGCCGTATTGTGGAAGTTGGGAATGACCTCGCACAGGGTATCCGCCGGGAAATCTTTCAGTTGCTGCTGAAAAATGCCGAAAGCCACTGCACTCTGATAAAAGTCTTCCGGGCTTTCCGGTGCTTGCAGACAGAGCGACCCTTCCACAAAGTCATAGACCCGCCAGAAGCTGCCGTCCGTATGTTCCACATAGTCTGCACCGTCCTTGGTGGGAACCAGGGTCAGCACACCGCGGGGATCGCTGATGATCTGACGCAGATACTTAGTCACCGCGGCGATGTTACCCATCAGGCCGGGAACATCTTTGAAAATGCTGTTGTTGATTTTTTGCAGAATATATCGGTGGCCGGACTGGGACACCACCAGGTAGGTCACGTTGATATGACCGCAACCGTACCGTTCGCAGGAAACGACATTGCCATCCAGGCAAAATTCCTTTAAAACCTGTGCTGTTACATCACACATAGATCCATTCTCCTTAAAAAGCTGTGCCGATGGCAAGCCTGCCATCGGCACTCATTATAGCATTATCTGTGCTGAAAGTGCAACACTTTTAGGGAAACATCATCGAAAGCGATAAATTTCACATACATTCGTGTACACTTAAAGGATCACATAATACATTAAAAACGCATTGCCAATGCCGATCAGGATTCCCATGACCACCTGCAAGGGGGTATGTCCCACCAGTTCTTTCAGGTCCACAGGCTTGCCGGTCTCAAGGGATTGCAGCAGCTCGTTCAGGATCTCTGCGTGTCTGCCCGTTTCCCGGCGAACGCCGGTGGCATCATGGCAGACGATGATGGCCAGAATCGCCGTAATGGCAAATTCCACGCTTTGCAGGCCAAAGGTCAGGCCGCAAATTGTCGCAAGAGACGCCACAGTTGCGGAGTGACCGCTGGGCATGCCGCCGTCCCCTACCAGGCGTTCAAAATCCAGTTTTTTATAGATAATACAATGCAAAATGGTTTTAATGACCTGTGCAACAAACCAGGAACTCACACCAGTCAGCAAAAACGGGTTGGTAAACAAATCTTTCAGCCAATCCATAGTCTATCTTTCCTTATCCGAGATTTCCTTAACACTATAACAGAAAAAGTATAGCAAGGCAAGTAAAAATAATTTCCCCATTTTGCAGAAAAATATCTTTTTAAAATTTTCCTCTTTACAAACGGCGATTCATCTGTTATAATTCCAAATGTTCTGGCCCGGTGGTGCAGTCGGTTAGCACGCCAGCCTGTCACGCTGGAGGTCGACGGTTCGAGTCCGTTCCGGGTCGCCAAGAAAAAGCTCATCCCTTTGGGATGGGTTTTTTCTTATGTGCAAGGGACGGACTCGAAAGGGCCGTCCAAGAAAACAGTCCGGTGGACTGTTTTCCGGCCTGTGGCTTTTTCGCAGAAAAGCGAGTCCGTTCCGGGTCATTAAACAGTCCATCCCCACCGGGGATGGACTGTTTTTTATACGCCCCTGCGGTGCAGGATATAGGAATAGATAAAAGGAGCAAGTACCATTAAAAGTACAATAGCAAAAAAGATCCAGAAACCGCCAAAGAAACCTGTCAGCATGATTACAAGACCGCAGATCGTCCAGAGCCAACCGGCAAAGCGGTGGGTTTTGTTCCAGTTTTCTTCGCTGTCCAGCGTCCAGGGAATCTTGATGCCAATGGTGTAATTCTGCTTACACTTGGGAAGATAATTACCCACGATGGCCAGTATAAGCCCAATCAGCACAGGCATCACCACTTCCATCCGCACCTCCTGCCCCAGGGCGACTGCATATGTGAGAATACTCAGCACAACGCTCAGCACCGGGATGATCCACAAGACCAGATGCACGATCTTTTCCGGATGGTTGGCTTTCTTGGGGTCAGCACCGGTGCCAAGAGCACATATCCACTGAAACACCAACAAAATCAAAGGCATGCCAAACACCGCAAACGGCTTGCTGCTCCAACCGTCAATCTCCCCTGCCGCATTCCAATGACTGGGTATTTGCTCCGGCAGCTGATTCCACATAATCAGGCCCACCAAAATGGGCAGCAAAATCACCACAGATGTAATCACCAAAACCTTCAAATTCTTCTTGATCATTTTTCTTCTCCTTTCAGTCCTGTAATCCACAACATCACTTCCTCCAAAACGGAGGTGTTCAATTCATAGTAAATAAATTTGCCCTCCCGGGCATCCCGGATCAGATCCGATTCTTTCAGCACAGAAAGATGCTTGGAAACCGCCGCACCGCTGACCGGGAATTTTTCCGCGATCTCCCCGGCGGACATCCGGCCGGATCTCAGCATTTCCAAGATTTCTCTGCGAATGGGATCGGACAGTGCTTTTAATGTATTTTGCAGTCCCATACTATCGCCTTCCTTTCATTTAACCGATTGGTTAAATATAGGATAGCACACTCCACTTAGTTTGTCAATAGTCATTTACTAAAAAATTAAATATTGCACACCTATTCTCCAATCATGTCATCGCGAGGCCGTCAGGCCGTGGCGATCTCCCGGTACAACATAACAAATCGGTGGGTGCTACCGGGAGATTGCCACGTCGTGCTTACGCACTCCTCGCAATGACATAGCGAAAAACTACATTACGTAAGGGAGTGTTGCAAGCAACACGCCCTTTGAATGATTATTCTTTCTTTTTCCGCTTCTTGCCGGTAAGCATCAGCACACCTGCAATGCCCACAAACGCAACACCGACGATGATATACGGCGTGGCATTGGGCGTATCCGGAGAATCCGTAGTTTCCAAAGTCTTAGTAGCCTGCTGATACAGGCTTTCCATCAACCGGGAGGTATCCTCGGACAGATAGGCATAAGCAGTACCCTTTTCCAGAACCTCTTCGCTGGGATAGACGATCTCGCTTTCCGCAAGGTAGTCTTCCATATAGTCTTTGGCAGCGGAAATGGGGGATGCGTAGCAGATATAGTCCATATTCGCACCGGAAATTTCCGGGTCGCACAGGAAGTTGATGAATGCTTCCGCAGCAGCCTTTTCCTGACTGCCCTTAGGGATGCACATAGCGTCCGTAAAGAGGTTGAAGCCCTGATCCTCCGGCAGGTAGAAGGCCAGATTTTCATTCTCCTCCATCATCAGCATACAGTCGCCGGCATAGTAAGGAGCAATCCAAGCTTCCTCGTTCTGCATAGTTGCGTAAATCTGGTCCATCACATACTGCTGAACCAAAGGTCTTTGCTGTGCCAGCTTGTCCGCACAAGCCTGAAGCTCGGCTTCGTCCATGGTGTTCAGGTCGTAGCCCAGCAGAAGCTGTGCAATGCCCAAAGCATCCCGGGAATTATCGATCATCAGGATCTTGCCTGCGTAATCCTCGTCCCAAAGCACGCCCCAGCCTTGGCTGGTCACATCGGCTTCGTCCACATACCGGGTGTTGTACAGGATGCCCACAGTGCCCCAGGTGTAGGGAACGGAATACTTATTGTCCGGGTCAAAGGCAGGATTCCTGAACTGCTCATCCACAAATTTGAAATTGGGAATGTTGCTGAAATCCAGCTCTTCCAGCATATCTTCCGCGATCATCCGGTCGATCATATAGTCCGAAGGAATGATCACGTCCACGCTGATACCGCCGTTTTTCAGCTTGGAATACAGCACCTCGTTGGATTCATAAGTGGAGTAGTTGACCTTGATACCGGTCCGGGCCTCAAACTCGGCGATGATATCCATGGTTTCATCCGTACCGTCAGCAATGTTCATGCCCCAGTTGTACACATTGATGGTCACCTGTTTCCGGTTCTGACCGAAAATCAGCCAACCGCAACCAACAACAAGTGCAACTACCAACGCACCTGCGATACACCGCTTGGCAATCTGCCATGTACGGGGCACGGGACGGGTGTCCTTCTTTTTCTTTTCTGCATGCAGCTGCATCAGGTTGATGCCCACCATCAGCACTGCGATCAGCAGGAACAGCAGGGTGAACATGGCATACACCTTGGGTGCAATAGGCTTTTTGGTGTAGGTATATATCTCAACAGGGAGTGTCACGAAGCCGGAGCCGGTGACAAAATAGCTGATAACGAAATCGTCCAGACTCATGGTAAAGGCCATAATGCCGCCAGCCACGATGCCGGGCATAATTTCATGAAGGGTGACCTTAAAAAATGCCTGCAAGGGAGTACAGCCCAGGTCCATGGCAGCATCCGTCAGTGAACTGTCCATCTGCTGCATTTTGGGCATGACATTCAGAATGACATAAGGAAGACCGAAAGTCACATGGGCAATGAGCAGAGTCCAGAAATTCAGAGACTCCCGCTGACCCAGCAGACCACTACCCAGAAATACGAACAGCAAACTCAAAGACACACCGGTGACGATATCCGGGTTTGTCATGGGGATGTTGGTCAGGCTCATGACAAAATTCCGCATTCTGGGTTTCAGACTGTGGATACCCACCGCGGCCATAGTGCCCAGAGCAACGGAAATACCGGTGGACAGCAGAGCAATCAAAATGGAGTTGCCCAGCAGACCCAGCAGGGTCTCGTCCTGAAAAAGCTCAGCGTACTGGTTCCATGTAAAGCCCTCAAACTGGGTGATATCCTTACCCGAATTGAAGGAGGCAACGATCAGCACCGCCATAGGGATATACAGGAAGATGAAAATCAGGATGGTAAGAATATGATTCGCTCTTTTCATACCACCACCCCTTCCTCATCGCCGCCGAAGCGGTTCATCAGGCCAGTACAGATGAACACCAGTGCCATCAGCACAAGGCTGAGTGCCGCACCCAAATTGGGGTTGTTTGCCTGCTTGAACTGACGCTCGATCAAGTCACCGATCATCACCGTATCCGTTCCGCCCAGTTTCAGGGAAATGTAGAAGGTGGAAACGGCAGGCACAAACACCATGGTCATGCCAGACAAAATTCCGGGCACCGACAGGGGCATCACCACACGGGCGAAAGTCTGCACCGGGGTACAGCCCAGATCCTCAGCAGCTTCAATAAGCCGGTTGTCGATCTTTACGATGATGCTGTAAAGGGGCAGGATCATATAGGGCAGATAGTTATACACCATACCCAGCACCACAGCACCGGGGGTGCGGATCAGCTGCAATCTGCCAATGCCGATCCATTCCAGAAAATTATTGATGATGCCGGTATCCTGCAACAGGCCCACCCACGCCAGGGTTCGGAGCAAAAAGCTCATACACATGGGCAGCATGATCAGCATATACAGGATCTTTTGGGCCGTTTTGCCCCGGTGGGCAATGTAGTACGCCACAGGATAGCCCAGTATCAGGCAAATCACCGCGGAGATCAGGCTGTATACCACCGATTGTCCCAGCACCGGCATAAACTCGGACAAGCCAAGGAGGTTGTCCAATGTAAATTCGCCGGTGGCCGGATCTGTCAGGGCATAGTAAGCCACCACACCCAGAGGGATCAGCGTAAACACCACCATGAAGATGATGTACGGCAGGCTCAGAAATGCAGACTTATTCCTCTTCTTCATCGGCATCCTCCGTCAGTTCGTCATACTCAGCAGAGTAGGAACTGTAATCGCCAAACATGCCGGAGTACTCACTCTTGTGCATGATGTGGATGTCCTCCGGGTTTAATCGAATACCGATGGTGGAACCTTCTGCGCAATAGTCCGTGGTCTGAATCAGCCACTTAAAGCCCTTGAATTCCACGATGATGTCATAATTCAAGCCCTTAAAGGTAATGCTGGTAACCGTACCCACAAGGTGGCCCTGTTCCGGGGCGACGATGTCAATATCCTCGGGGCGGATGACCACGTCCACCGGCTCATTGGGTGCAAAGCCCTTGTCCACGCACTCGAAAGTACGGCCAAAGAATTTGACCTTGTAGTCGGAGAGCATGATGCCGTCCAAAATGTTACTTTCACCGATAAAGTCCGCCACGAAGGCGTTCTTGGGCTCATTATATATATCCTCAGGCTTGCCGATCTGCTGGATGCGGCCTTTGTCCATTACCACGACGGTATCGGACATGGAAAGTGCTTCTTCCTGATCATGGGTCACGTAAACAAAGGTGATGCCCGTAGCCTGCTGGATACGCTTCAATTCGTTCTGCATATCCTTACGCAGACGCAGGTCCAGAGCCGCCAAAGGTTCATCCAAAAGCAATACCTTCGGCTCATTGACCAGTGCCCGGGCAATGGCAACACGCTGCTGCTGACCGCCGGAAAGAGACGCCACATTACGGTGGCCGTAGCCTTTCAAGCTGACGATCTCCAGCATATTGTTTACACGCTCATTGATCTCTTCCTTGGGACACTTTGCCACCCGCAGGCCGAATGCGATATTATCAAATACATTCAGGTGAGGGAACAAAGCATACCTCTGAAAGACCGTATTGATCTGTCGGTCGTAAGGGGGCAGATCATTGATGCACTTTCCATCAAAAATCACCGTGCCGCTGGTAGGCGTCAGAAAACCGCCGATAATACGCAGCGTGGTGGTCTTGCCGCAACCGGAAGGGCCAAGCAAGGTTAAAAATTCATGATCGTTAATATAGAGATTGATGCTGTCGAGTACACACTCCCCGTCGAACTCCATGGTAAGATCCCGGAGCCTGATGAGTTCTTTGGACATTATCCTCCCCCGTTTCTGTCTGTTTTTTGTCACAATATGACAAGTATAACTATATCTCAAATTTTACGGATGTCAACGATTTTTTAACAGCACCAAAAGAAAATTCTAAATTTCTTCCAAATGTAGGTTTATCTTCCGATTTTTGGGCAATACTAGACCTCGGAGGTGCTTACTATGAGCAAAAAATTCAACTTCGGCCGCAAGATCGCCGGAAAGGGCTACTACATAGCCCTGATCCTGTGTGCTGTTGCCATCGGGATTTCCGGCTATTTGTATTACCGTGCAGTCAGTCAACCGGAAGACCCCCAGTTGGGGGGCTCCAACATTGTCTCTCCCGGAGACGATATCCAGGCGGGTGCTACCCTGCCCGGTGGTAATTCCGGAGGCAATTCTACAGAACCTGTAAAACGCCCCTACCCTATTGGGCGGCCCGTTTCCGGGGAAACCACCAAGGATTACGCCATGGATTGTTTGAGCTATAACGAAACCACCCGGGACTGGCGTGTCCACAACGGCATTGACATTGCCGCAGAAGCCGGCACAACCGTCAGTGCCGCCGCTGCCGGTACGGTGAAGGAGGTCTTCAAGGACGACACCATGGGCTACACCGTGGTCATCCAGCATGAGGGCGGCTATACCACCCGGTATGCAAGCCTTGCGGAAACGGTTTCCGTCAAGGTGGGCGATACCGTGGCCATGGGCGATGCCATCGGCACCGTTGCCAATACCGCTTTGCTGGAAACCGCCCAGGGCGATCACCTGCATTTCTCCGTCACCTTGAACGACGAGCCTGTTGATCCGGTATCGTTCCTGGAAATGGAATAAACAAGCTTCTTATCTTTCCTCTTTGCTGGGGCGGCCATTGGCTGCCCCTTCTTTTTTCCAAAGATTACTATTTTGTATACAAACTGTAACCGCTTTGTTGTTGAATAATAAAAATTTCCAATCTATAATATATATGGAGACAAGGCATTTGTCCGATTTTAGTGAAAGGTTGTGATTTTATGAGAAAGTATCGCTTTTTGCCTGTTTTGTTGGTATTTGTTTTGTTGTCGCTTTTGATAACTGCCTGCCAGGCAGTGCCGGATAATAACCAGATTTTGGCAAGCACGCCGTCTTCCAGCCGTACGGTACTCCCCCCGCCGATTTTCACAACTAATGTTCCGTCCTCTACAACTACTGTGCCGTCCTCTACAGTACCCGCAACGCCCCCTGTTGTCAAGCATGAAGGATATTCGTTTGTTTATAAAGGAGAACAACCCTTTCTCAGTATGACCCTCGACCTTTCCAACTGCACCCCCGGACATTTTTATTGGGTTGATGAAGGAAGTACGGCAGTCATACCGATCATCGAAGAAGAAATTGCTCCCCGTTATAATAAATATCGAGAGAAAAACTCTGGGCATGTTTGTTGGGATGAAAATGGCGTGATCTATTATGTAAAAACAGCTGAGCCCACAAGAATCTACCGCACCTGCCGTGAAGATTTTTCAAAGCACGAAGTTTTTTATGAATCCAGCCAAGGCCCCGTCGTGGCTCTGTTCATTGAGGACTCGCTAGAGAATTATCTGCAATTTGTTGCAGATAACAAAAAATTTATTGTACTGAATATGAACACAATGGAAGAAACCCTACTGATGGAAATGTTTTACATTTTCAGTGCCTATGTAGGCCCCGGTGAGGATACCGAATTGGACGATATGATATTCTGGAGGGGAAAACCCACCGAGGAAGACCGTCATTTTACTTATGGATATTCCTATGTTACCGGAGAAATCTGGGAAGAACCCACATAATCTGCAACGACAAAAAACGGACAGGTCGAAACCTGTCCGTTTAACTTTATTCTTCTACATTCAGTGCGATATGCACGGTATCCAGCTGGATCTGGTCCACCGCGGTGGGGGCATCCATCATGAGATCCTGTGCATTCTTGTTCATGGGGAAGGTAATGACTTCCCGGATGCTCTCCTCGCCGGTGAGCAGCATGATCAAGCGGTCCACACCGGGAGCAGCACCGGCATGAGGGGGTGCACCGTAGGTGAAGGCGTTGTACATAGCCGGGAACTTGGCCTTTACGTCCTCTTCGCCCAAACCAACCATCTGGAATGCCTTGACCATGATCTCCGGATCGTGGTTCCGAACCGCACCGGATGCGGATTCGTAGCCATTGACCACCAGGTCGTATTGGTCAGCATTGATTGCCAGCAATTTCTCCACATCACCCTCGGCATCCAGCAGGGTCTGCATACCGCCCTGGGGCATGGAGAAGGGATTGTGGCAGAATTCCAGCTTGCCGGTTTCCTCATCCAACTCGTACATAGGGAAATCCACGATCCAGCAAATGGCATACTGATTTTCGTCAAAATGACCGGGGACACGCTTACCCAGCATGGTACGCACCACGCCGGCGGTCTTCTGTGCAGCCAGTTTCTTGCCGGCAGCCATACAGACGAAAGAACCGGGTTTCAGATTCAGCTTGGCGGTCAGTGCCTCGGTATAGGGAATCAGGAACTTGGAAACGCCGCCGGTGAGCTGGCCGTTTTCGTCCACTTTCACCCAGCAGACTTTATTGCCGGTCTGAACTTCCACGTCCACCAGAAGTTTGTCGATCCACTTCCGGCCCTCTGCGAAGTTATCCACTGCAACAGCCTTCACAACGCTGTTCTGGAAGGGGCCGAATTCACAGCCCTGCACCTCAGCGGTAATATCCTGCACTTCCAGGTCGATACGCAGGTCGGGCTTATCGGAGCCGTAACGCTCCATGGCTTCGTTAAAGGGAATGTGACGGAAAGGTGCTTGGGAGATCCGGTCATACTTGCCGAACTTCTCAAAAACAGGTACCAGCACTTCTTCCAACGTAGTCAGAACGTCATTTTGGGTAGCGAAAGCCATTTCCATATCCAGCTGATAGAATTCACCGGGTGTCCGGTCTGCACGGGCATCTTCGTCCCGGAAACAGGGTGCGATCTGGAAATAGCGGTCAAAGCCGGATGTCATCAGCAACTGCTTGAACTGCTGGGGAGCCTGGGGCAAGGCGTAGAATTTGCCGGGGTGATTCCGGGCGGGAACCAGATAGTCCCGGGCACCCTCAGGAGAAGAAGCGGTCAAAATGGGCGTGGTGATTTCCAGGAAGCCCTTTTCGGTCATCAGCCGACGCAGCTCCGCCACCACCTGACAACGCAAAACGATATTGCTCTTTACTGCCGGGTTACGCAGGTCAAGATACCGGTATTTCAGACGCGTATTTTCGTCCGCATCCTTGGACTTGTTGATTTCAAAAGGCAGCTGATTATGGCGGCACTTGCCCAGCACCTTGATGTCAGTGGGAACCACTTCGATCTCACCGGTGGGCAGCTTGGGGTTCTTGCTCTCCCGCTCCCGGACGATACCGGTAACGGAAACAGTGGACTCCTTATTGACGGGCTTGACCAACTTCATCATTTCCTCGGTCTCCACCACCACCTGGGTCGTGCCGTAAAAATCCCGGAGAACCAGGAAGGCAAAGTTGGAACCGACTTCCCGGACATTTTCCAGCCAGCCTACGATGGTAACTTCCTTGCCTGCGTCAGCAAGCCGCAGCTCGCCACAGTTATGTGTTCTGGATTGGGTCATTTTTCCTATCCCCTTATCTTAATGAAATATTTGTATCATTATTCCACAAAATATGAAAAATGTCAATGTTTCTCACGAAAAAACCAGGAAGTTACCGTCTGAAATCTCACGGGCGGTGAAAATTTTCCTTATTTTTCACAAATTTATGTCAAATCTTCCGTTTTTTATGTATATACTATGAAAAGTTGCATTTTTTGCAATTTTTTGATTGATTTTATTGGAAGTTTGGAATACAATAGGATGGCAATCCAAAAAACAGAAAAAAGCATGGTTATGAGGTGATGGGATGCTGAATATCGTGCTGGTGGAACCCGAGATTCCCCAGAACTGCGGCAATATCGCCCGCACCTGTGCCGCCACCGGCTGCCGGCTGCATCTGATCCGCCCTCTGGGATTCGACATTTCAGAAAAAGCTGTCCGTCGGGCTGGTCTGGATTACTGGAAAGACGTGGAAGTTCTGGATTATGATAATCTTGCCGACTTCTTCTCCAAAAACGATGTAAAGCAGATGTGGTGTCTGTCCACCAAAGCACCCAGAAGTTACACAGAAGCCAGCTTTTCTGAGGACTGTTATCTCTTCTTCGGTAAGGAGACCAAGGGTCTTCCCGAGGATTTTCTGGCAGAGCACTATGAGCAGTGTGTCCGTATTCCCATGCTGCCGGATACCCGGAGTCTGAATCTTAGCAACGCAGTGGCCATTACGGTGTACGAAGCATTGCGGCAGCTTAATTTCCCCGGTTTTTTGGATCACGGAAAAATGAAAGGGTAACAAACCCTATATAAATATGGAGGAATCACTATGAACTACAACAAGAAGTCCATTGAAGACATTGAAGTAGCCGGTAAGCGTGTGCTTTGCCGTTGCGATTTCAACGTGCCCACCAAGGATGGCAAAATCACATCCGACAAGCGTATCGTGGCCGCTATGCCCACCATCAAGTATTTGGTAGACAAGGGTGCCAAGGTCATTCTGTGCTCCCACATGGGCAAGCCCAAGGGCGAGTGGAAACCCGAGCTGAGCCTGAAAGTGGTTGCTGCACGCATCTCCGAGCTGCTGGGCAAAGAGGTCATCATGGCTTCCGACGTAGCCGGTGAGGACTCCAAAGCCAAGGCTGCCGCTCTGAAAGACGGCGATGTGATGCTGTTGGAGAACACCCGTTACATCAAGGGTGAGACCAAGAACGATCCCGAGCTGAGCAAAGCTCTGGCCGATCTGGCTGACATTTTCGTCAACGACGCTTTCGGTGCTGCACACCGTGCCCACTCCTCCACCGCAGGTGTGGCTGAGCATCTGCCCGCTGTCTGTGGCTACCTGATTCAGAAGGAAGTTTCCATTATGGGTAAGGCTCTGGCCAACCCTGAGCGTCCCTTCGTGGCAATTCTGGGCGGTGCTAAGGTCTCCGATAAGCTGAATGTTATCAACAATCTGCTGGAAAAGGTAGATACCCTGATCATCGGCGGCGGCATGGCTTACACCTTCCTGGCTGCTCAGGGCTATACCGTTGGCAAGTCCCTGGTGGACAACGAAAAGCTGGACTACTGCAAGGAAATGATGGCCAAGGCCGAGGCTAAGGGCGTTAAGCTGCTGCTGCCCGTGGATACCGCCGTTGCCGCTTCCTTCCCCAACCCCATCGACGCTGAGATTCCTGTCGAGTACGTTGACTGTACCGCAATCCCCGAAGATCAGATGGGTCTGGACATTGGCCCCAAGGCTTGTGCAGAATTCGCTGCCGCTGCCAAGGCTGCCAAGACTGTTGTCTGGAACGGCCCCATGGGCGTATTTGAGAACCCCACTCTGGCCAAGGGTACCATTGCTGTCGCTCAGGCTCTGGCCGATTCCGACGCTGTGACCATCGTCGGCGGCGGCGACTCCGCAGCTGCTTGCGAGCAGTTGGGCTTTGCTGATAAGATCACCCACATCTCCACCGGCGGCGGTGCTTCCCTGGAATTCCTGGAAGGCTTGGAGCTCCCGGGTATTGCTTGTCTGGAAGACAAGTAATTTTACAAAAACCTCTGTGGGGGCGGTTTTCGCCCCCACCACCAACTTTGAATACAACATCGTAAGATGTCACATATAAGGAGAACGAAAAAATGAACCGTAAATACCGTAAAACCGTCATTGCCGGTAACTGGAAAATGAACAAGACCCCCTCCGAGACCAAGGAGTTTATGAATCAGCTGAAAGCCATCATGCCCAAGGGCCGCTGGTGCGATATTGCTCTGTGCGTTCCCGCTGTGTGCATCCCTGCCGCTGTCCGTGCGATGCGTGAGACCCGGGTGGGTATCGGTGCAGAAAACTGCAACGCCAACGCAAGTGGTGCCTACACCGGCGAGATCGCTACCAACATGGTGGTGGATGCCGGCTGTAAGTACGTAATCATCGGCCTCTCCGAGCGTCGTGCCATGGGCGAAACCGACGCAGATGTCAATGCAAAGGTTCTGGCTGCTCTGGAAGCCGGTCTGACCCCC
>JAZOBY010000021.1:0-2233 GCA_045596215.1 Faecousia sp. | reverse complement strand
AACGACATGGCTACGATCCGCCTTTGGAGCCCGATCCCACAACCCTGCCTCAGCCCCCCTTCCTGGTGCGTCCCAATACCAGGATCCGTATCAACCTTTTGTATAACGATGCGGTGGGCGGTAATAACCTGGCCAAAACCAAAACCTGGAGCCTGATCAACTGGGGTACCACCAACCGAACGGTGTTGGAGGCTGCCGACATTTCCATTTTGGAATGGGTCAACCGGCTGTCCTACGCCACTTCCAAAATGATCTTTGAACTGATGGAGGCCGGCCTGGTGGAAAAGCCGCAGCACTATACCTACGCCCAAAAGAAGGTGGGGGACCGGATGGCCTCTACTCTGCACCGCAGCTTTAAGCTGCTGTTCCGCTATGTGTATGAAGAAAATGGGGTGGAGCGAAATCTGCCCCTCTATACCACCTCCCTAACTTACGGAGCCCCCTTGCTGCGGGATGCCCTGGATAATAAGATCTTTACCTTAAAGGATTATAACGCCGTCCCCTTTGAAACGGCCCAAAAGACCTTGGCGCTGAACCAATGGTTTTCTCTTACCCTCTGCCGCCATAAGGACCGGATCTCCCGCTATGCCTTAAATGCCATATTTGACAACGAGCGTCATTTCCACGGCCGGGGCCGGATCGACGGGTATATTCGGCTGGGGGACCAGGCGTTCTTTGCCCAGGCCTTCCGCCGGTCCCAGCTTATTCACGACCGGGATTCCCTTCCCAATAAAATGCACCGGATGTGTATGATGGCAACGGACTATGCCCAAACGGTGTGCGGCAGCCTGCCTGCGGAATACCTGACCAAGCCTCCCATGATCGTGCTGATCGGGGAGGATATGGACCATTGTCGGATTCTCAACCAGCTGACGGCAGATATTATGGCCGGGATCCGCCGTTTGTTTACCTACGATATTCTGCTCAATTCCGACGAAGCCTTCCTGGGCGACGGAAACTATTTTGAGTTTGTAGACGGAGTCGCCTACGCCGTAAACCTGCGGGATCTGATCTGAATTTGTGGTTGATTTCATTCTGGAAATATGTTACAATTTTTAAAACCTTAAAAAGGAGCATACCGCGATGTATAAACAGTATGATGCACAGATCGATGCCCTGCTGGCCAAAATGACCCTTCACGATAAGATCGGCCAGCTCAATCAGCCGGAGACTCCCCGCGCCCATACCGCCGAAGAATTCAAAGAAATGGTGCGCCGTGGTGAAGTGGGCTCTATTTTGATGTCGGTGGGTGCTACCGCCGGCAACGATCCTCAGGGCGCCATCGACGTGGATTTTTATAACGAATTACAGCGGATCGCCGTGGAGGAAAGCCCGGCCGGAATCCCCATTCTTTTTGGTCGGGACGTGATTCACGGCCACCGTACCGTGCTGCCCCTTCCTTTGGCAATGGCAGCCTCCTTTGAACCGGAACAGGTAGAGCGCTGCTATGCCGACGTGGCGGAAGAGGCCTCCAACGAAAGCGTTCATTGGACCTTTACCCCCATGCTGGACCTGGCCCGTGACCCCCGTTGGGGCCGTATTGTGGAGGGCCCCGGCGAGGATCCCTTTATTGGCCGAATGGTTGCCCGCGCAGTGGTTAAGGGCTTCCAGGGGGATGATCCTTCCCAAGAGGGTCGTATGCTGGCCTGCGCTAAGCACTTTTTGGGCTATGGTGCTGCCGAAGGTGGCCGGGATTATCATCGTACTGAGATTTCCGATTATACCATTCAAAACTATTACCTGCCAGCCTTCCGCGTGGCAGTAGATGCGGGTGTTGCCACCTTTATGTCCTCGTTTAACGAGATCAGCGGCGTACCGGTCAGCGGTAGCTACCACTACCTGACCGAGATCCTGCGGGATCAGTTGGGCTTTGAGGGCTTTGTGGTCTCCGACTACGGCTGTGTGACCCAGCTGATGAAGCAGGGTGTTTGTGATAACGAAGGGGAGGCCTCGGCCATTGCTCTGGAGGCTGGCCTGGATATGGATATGTGGGACCGTTGCTACCTCCACGAGCTGGAAAAGCAGGTGGAGTGCGGCCGCATTTCCGAAGAAGTGATCGATACGGCTGTGCGCCGTGTCTTGCGGGTCAAGTTTGCCAAGGGCCTGTTTGATCAGCCCTATTGCAAGCCCCATCCCATCGACCGCACCGCCCATTTGGAGCGTGCCCGTAAGCTGGCCGCCGATTCCATGGTGCTGTTGAAAAACGAAAACCACCAAGTCGGATCGTAGCCAT
>JAZOBY010000020.1:0-1688 GCA_045596215.1 Faecousia sp. | reverse complement strand
TACTGCCAGGAAATGGCCCTCACCTACCTCCGCGGCGAAGGCCAGCTGAAAAAAATCGCCCCCGGCTGCCAGAACGCCTACGGCGTGTTCATGCTGTAGACCTTGCCGGTCGGGAACTCGCCGTACGGGCTTATCGCTTCGCGACGGGTTATGGAAGAAAATGCGTATTTTCAAGCACTCTGCTTTATGCAGGGTGCTTTTTCTTTTGCGGGCGATTCGTGAATCGCCCCTACGAATGAGTGAAACAACCGCGGCCTTGTGCCTTCGGTGTGGAGTGCCGAAGTGACTTCAAATTTTCAAGCCTCCCTTGTGTAAAGGTAAGTGAGACTCCAAATTTTAATTTGGCCAGTCGAACTTATGCCTTGTGCTGAGGTGGCCGAGCAAGGCGAGGTCGGAGGGATTGTCAAACTTGCACGCTACCCCGTAGGGGCGATTCATGAATCGCCCGCCTCTTTGCCAATGAACCGTCGATTTTTCAACATACTTAACCATATTAAATGGATACTGTAATGGAAATACGCGATATTTGCTTGCGTTTCCGATGGAGGGCATGTTACAATATTATCAAATTCAGCTGCCCCATGGGCAGGCGAGAGGAGCGTGACTGTATGAAAAAACTCTGGCGTATCCCCCTCATTGGCTTGGCCGCAGGTCTTTTGATGCGGTTTATACTGGTCGGTGCTGTCTATGGCTGGATCGCACCCCTTCTCCAGGGCGGCAGCCGGATCCCGGTGCTGCTGGTGGACGCGGCCTTTTTTGCAGCGGTTATCGTCATCGGCGGCCGTTTTGTAAAGGACATGACCCGGGCGGAAGCCATCCAGTCCGCGGGTGTCCTGGTGGCCTATGGCCTCATCCTGTGGCTGCTGGGGAAAATCCTGCCCATCGGCCTAATGGGCTACTATCTGCAAATTCCCCTCTGCTGGAACACCGTGGTCTACGACATCGGATCTTATGTTTTGGGCGGCGGAAGACTCATTTCCTTTGTGATGGGCCTGGCGGCAAACTTTGTGCCCCTGTGCTTCGTGCCCTTTGCCAAAAAATAAATCGATTCTTTTCGAGCACTCTGCTTTATGCAGGGTGCTTTTTTTCGGGACGATGTGGGCATCGTCCCCTACAAGGCTCCCTTGTGTAAAGGGCATAGATTTCGACCGCTCCCAGACGGGAGAGAAAGGGAGAAATCTATGGTGCCGCGGTCGCTATTTGCAAGCGAATAGCGATAGCAAATAGCGGGAACCGCAAACCGGAGGCAGCCGAATGGCCGACTGAGGAATTGACCGATTTGGCACTATCCTTTGTGGGCGGGCAATGCCCGCCCCTACGGGAAAAACCATACTGTAGGGGCGACCATTGGTCGCCCGAACCAAAGGAGCCCATCGGATTCCCTCCCCAATTGTCCATTTCCATTGTCAATTCTCCATTGGAATTCCCCCCTGTTTTTCCTGCTTCTTTTATGCTATACTATTTTATTATGGAAACAAAAAGGAGGCGGGGATATGGAATACCGCTCGTTATACCGGGATTACCGGCCCAGGAATTTTGCCGAGGTTTTAGGCCAGGATGCCATGGTCCGGACCCTGAAAAATGCTATCAATGACCGCAAACTGTCCCACGCCTATCTGTTTACCGGCACCCGGGGCACCGGCAAGACCAAGTCGGATCGTAGCCATGTCGTTCTGTGGGCCAAGGAG